>JBHHVC010000190.1:0-5547 GCA_046754125.1 Candidatus Zixiibacteriota bacterium | reverse complement strand
GTGGCCAGCAGATCATTAAGAAAACTTGGCTATACTGTAGATTATGTGTACGACGGAACCGAGGCAATAAAGCAATATCGCCGGAATCTTGACGAGGGAACTCCGTATGATGTTGTCATTCTTGACCTGACTGTTCCCGGCGGCATGGGGGGCAAAGCGACAGTCCGGGAACTTCTGCGCATTGACCCATCGGTCAGAGCGCTGGTTTGCAGTGGCTACTCGAATGATCCGACTATGGCGAACTTTCAATCCCTGGGATTCTGTGGCGTCATCAACAAGCCATTTCGACCATATGAACTTGCTCTGGCCATTGAAGAGGCCCTGACCGTGGTCCCGGCGAAAGCCGAGGCGGAGCCAACAGCGTAACCTATACTCTGCTGGCGGCAGACCTCCGGTCTGCCCCTTGACACTACTCCTGTGGATATCGTCGTCCCGTTTTCACGGGAGCGACAGAAACGAATGAGAGTACGAGTAGGTTCGAACCCCTGCGGTTCTGACAACTTAGTTCTCAGCATCCAAGTACACAAGGAACTGCCTATACAACAATACCCATAGCGTGACCGCAGTTAACCTTTCTGTCCCATGCGATGTGATCGCATCCAGGATAAGATTCGGCCTCGCAACTATTGACAAATCTGTCTTCTTCTGTTAGAATGATCTGGCCATCGGGACTATTTGTAAGCCGACAATTCGATGCGGAGGGCAATGGCATGTCAATGCGCACCATGCGAGGGATGATCTTTCTGCCGATCTGTCTTGCGACTCTCGCTGCTTCACCCGGAGCCAAACCGGCTTGGGTTTATGAAGCTATAGCATACGGCAAGCTAGCAACACCGCATGAAGATGCTCCTGCCATCTTGCTACTGAAATCAGCCGATGTTGAGATCAAACGTGATGGCAGTGCGAATCGTACTGTACTCGAGGTTTACAAAATACTGTCTCCACAATACTCCGAGGATTTTCGTTTTGTAGAGTGGGTCAACTCAGACCGAAAACTGAAGAGTCTGAAAGGATGGCGCGTTGATCCGAAAGGCCACGAATTCAAATTAAAGAAAGAGAATATTGCCCAAATCGGATTGCAGCAATCCTCCGGGTATTATGACGACCAGAAGCAGGTAGTGGCGTTTTTTGATGATCTGAAATCCGGCGATGTTGTCGCCTTCGAATACAAGATTAAGCAAAAGAAGGGGATCGACGGCCTCTTTCAGAACTTTCTGTTCCAGTCGGACTTGCCGGTGATTCACGCCCGGTTCACTGTCATCATTCCGGAGGACTGGGAATTGCACAAGTCAAGCCGGAATCTCGACCCGATTGAGTTCGTGCAAAACTCCAATCAGTATGAATGGAGGGCGGAGAACCTTGAATATCGTCCGGACGAGCCGCTGATGCCGCCATGGAGTCGGCTCAACCGCAAACTGTCCGTGAGTGCTTATGACCCATCCACCGGTGGTGCCCCGCAGTTCAGCAACTGGCAGGCCGTATCGAAGTGGGCGGGGGAACTGCACCGCAATCCTACTAATGTGAATGATAGCCTGGCCCAATTAGTTGCATCGTTAACGGATGACCTTCCGACCAAACGGGGAAAGCTGGGAGCGATCGCAAGGTATCTGCAGGAAGAAATTCGATATGTAGCTGTCGAGTTTGGAGTGGGACGGTTTCAACCCCGCATGGCGACCACTACCTTTTTCAATAAATATGGCGATTGCAAAGACAAGGTAACCTTAATGCGCGCAATGCTTGCTCAGGCCGGGATCAGTGCCGAGCCGGTGTTGGCATTGGTGGGTGGCCGGGTCGACCGTGCATTCCCGACGCCATTCCAGTTTAATCATGTCATTCTGGGCGTTCCGTTATCCGAGTTCACTTCTCATCGGGGATGGGCGGGTGCGGAATCCGATGGCTGGTTGTTTTTTGATCCGACCGATGAATCCACTCCAGTAGGGTGCCTTCCGCTTCAGTTGTATGATTCCAGGGTCCTGCCTGCTACGTCCTCCATCTGGTAGTGCTTCCGGAAGTTTATCCAGAAGACCGCCGCCGCAACTACAATGCCATAGTGTCGCTGTCCGACGACGGCAGTATCACCGCTCAAGTGCGCATCACTGATTTTGGCATAAGAGCGCTGTCCTCCGACCGCTGGCGACAACGAACAACCGTTGAGGATCAAGTGGAATACCTGACTGAACGATTCGCAAAGTCGATGCTCAACATTATGATATACGACTACGATTTTGGCCGCGACGATGATTCCGCTTGGGTGACATTCGGTCTTTCGGGATCAGACTACATTTCCAAATCAGGCGAATTCAACTTGGTGAAAGCAGATTTTTTCCATCCCGACGAGAAGGGATCATTGACGAAGAAGAAAGGGCGGGTGCACGATGTATGGTTCGGAAAACCGAGACTCTACGAAACCACGATTTACTGGAACCTCCCTGAAGGATGGTCTGTTTCCGACGGCCTCGACAGCTCAGCCGGTGAGTGCGATATCGCGCATGCCTCAAGTGACCTGTCGTATCAAGATGGTAAACTTCGTTTTTATTCTGTTATTACCTATGATGGGGGGTTAGTACCGGTAGAAAGCTATAAACAAGCCCGTAAGTTCGATCGAAAAGTCAGTGCGATCAAGGCGACAAAGATGTTCATCTCCAAACAATAGGAGAACGTTATGAGAGTTATTGCAACACTCACGCTTTTGCTCTTTTGTCTCACTCTTGCAGTCTCAACCGGTTATGCCAAATCTAACAAGGTTGAATGGGAGCCGATCACTGATGCAGATTGGGCGATTGGCGAAGATACCGCCCGAGGGATAGTCGATGCCGCAATTATTTTTGAAAAAATCAGGGCAAACGACAAAAAACTCCAAAACAGCAAGTGCTACCGAACTATCTATCGCCGGATTCGCATCTTCTCTGAAGAGGGGCGGAAATGGGGTGACGCCATTGTCCCAACGATAGCTGAAAAACAGAAAATTAGGGGAATCTACGGACGTACCGTTCTGCGTGACGGTAGTGAGATACTGTTGGCAGAAGACCATATCTTTGAAAAGGAAGCTGTCAAAACCAGCGATGCCAAGATCAAACAAACGTCCTTCTCCATGCCGGGGGTGACCGACGATTGCATCGTCGAATACAAAATGATAATAAGAACTTCTGGCTACTCGCCACAGTGGATAGCCCAGCAGGATATTGCTGTTATGAGTGCGCAGTTGACATGGGTAATAGCCCAATTTAAGATTACTAAGGAGACAGCCGACTATTACGCTGATTACATTACTCCAAATTACCTTTGGCAAAACACATACGAACGACCGACTGTAAAGCAATTGCCGAATATCAAGAAACCGGAATCGCTCTTCTTTGATCTTGGATTCATACCTCCTTTTGAGACGGAACCGTATACTCTCCCGGAAGCATCTCTTAAAACCAAACTCTTCACCTATTACGGTTCGCAGAAACCACCGACCGCATATTGGGGTGATGAATCAGTCGATGTCGACAAAAACCTGAAGGAATTCTGCAAGAAGGACAAGAAAATCAAGGGAATTGTGGCTGGCTTTGCTGGTCTAAGCACAGAAGATGAAAAGATTATTGCCGCCTACGACTGGATACAAAGCAATGTTCACAACCTGTCATACTACGACCTATGGGATCCTAAGAAACCTGGCAAGAAGTTGAAGCTAAAAGAACGCAGGTGTGTAGATGATGTAATCAAGCGCGGATATGGATATTCGGGAGAGATTCATAAACTGTTTTGCGACATTCTTCGTGAACTGAATATCGATGCAAAAATGGCCTACGCCTGCGATCGTTCTGAGGACCTATTTGTTAATAGAGCTAAGTATTGGCAGTTCGACCGTTCATTGGTCGTTTTGCCACACAGTGATGGCAGCTACAGTTACTTTGCTCCTGGAATCGCATTCGCTACTGTTGACCAGATACCCTGGTATATTGAAGGAATTCCCGCACTGGTCGGCGGTTCGTCCGATTTTTTTATTAACACGCCATTTTCATCCTCGTCGAAGAACGTCGTCACCCAGCATTACAAATACAAAATTGATGAAGAACTTGAAGTTGAAGGCGAATTCGGCGCCAGACTCAAAGGGCATTCGGCCAGAAGATTGCGGATGGTCGTGTGCGACGAAGACACGGCTGATTACAATTCGCTGCTGGTAGAGGAAATCGAAGAGAATTATGGCGACATTGAAATCGATCTGGTCTCGTACGAAAACTTGAATGACACCAAGAAGCCGCTGGTACTCAAGTGCTCGATCACCCAGCCGGACCTAGTGACGACTGGAAGCCGTATTCTGCTGAAGCCGTGTAGCTTCCTGCAAAACGCCGAGAACCCGTTTGTCAAGGATGATAGGACTCTGGTCATACTTTTCAACTACGCCCAGCAGATTAAGGAGTCGGCCGATTTTACACTCCCTGCGGGTTACACAATTGAGGCTCTGCCCGAGGATCGGACTTTCTCAAACCCGGTCGGTACATGCAATGTCACTTGGTCAGCTATTGGAGGCCACCTCGCAGTCTATCGGACATTTACCATTGATGCTCCGATGATGACCGTCGATGGCTACCCGGAAGTGCAAGAATTGTTTGAGGCCCGCTCCGAGTTTTCCAAACAGGTCGTGCTCTTGAACGAAGCGAGTGATTCCCCGTCCGAAGTCTCATCATCAGAATCCGATCAATAGCCGTTTCGTGGGCGGAAGACCCATCCGAGGGGTCCTTTGCTATAAATAACAGCGAGCCGGTTTTAGCGGCGGGCGTCGGATTGTGGGCGGCAGCACATGGTTCACGATACTTCTACAATTATCATAATATCTATTAGCTTATGAGTGTAGCGCTGGTTAAAAGATTGCTATTGCTACCGACCGTATGCTGCCTCGCGTTCGGTTGCGCACGTTACGGCACTCGAATGTTCGTATTGGATGAACTACGGGCCGCGAATCAAGCGGACTTCCGATCTGTACGCGATCCACAAATAGCATTGATTCGTGACAAATACAAGATATACCCTCGAATCGTATCATTCATCGAATCGCATGGCGGTGGCGACGATCCTACTCAATACCATGAATTTGGAGTACGGATAATAATAAGGGACATGTTACCTGACGTTCCTGAGAATGTGCTCAAATCGGGATCGAGGCACGCCGCGTACGGAGGCGCCATGGAAGTCGTGGCAGAACAGGCTAAAGGACAATTCTATGTCTCGGCAATTCAATTGAGATTTCTTCCCGGTGGGCAGACATTTGAATTACCTGCCAGCAGGATACGGGTTGGAGGCAGTTTTGTTCAATGGGGCTTGGAATACGATTTCGGCGTTGTTACTATACTACCAGTAGTTGATAGCCTAATTGTCGTTGTCCCTTATGTGTCTTTGTGGGGCGACAATGAGATTGATAGGCCGGACACACTGGTCTTTCGAATGCACCGTTATGAATCAAGCCATATTGGGCTCTGGAACGACGATCTCCAGCATTCTTACGCATCATTGCTAATCTCTCAAAGTGAAAACATTGAATTCATTCAGTCTCAACTTGGTCAT
>JBHHVC010000189.1:0-5588 GCA_046754125.1 Candidatus Zixiibacteriota bacterium | reverse complement strand
GGGGGGGGGCGGCGGCGGGGGGGGGCTGGTATGGGTCGTTGGCTGTGAAGTCGCGCTTTCTCAGTGTCGCTTGCTTGCGGCCGTCGCAGTCGAGCAGCCAGACATTGCCATTAGGACCTATTGCCTCAAAGATGAGCGAGATTTCTGAACCCTTTCGGTCGATGGTCATTTCAAAAATGCGGTCGAGTCCGATCTGCCGTACACTATGAACAGTCGATCCCTCGAGCTTGAAAACAGGCCAGGGCTTTTCGCGTGTTTGTATCTGAATCTTGGAGGCCGGTACCAAAAACGTTCCCCACCCTGCCGGGTTATAGACAAAGCCGAGTGCAAGGCGGGACTTCTGATGCCTGATGAACAGATAGACGGCACGTTCTTTCTTGTAGAACTCAGTGGCCACAATCTTCCCTCCGACCGCTTCACAAAAGAGTTGCTTTACGAGTGCAGTAATGTGCAGGGCGGTTTGCATGCGGCCAATATAAGGCGGGTATCAGGAGATGACCAAGGTTGATCTGGTAAGGGCTTTTCGCACAAGGGGGCAGACGAGACGTCTGCCGCCCACAGAAATCCAGACGGTGCGGCATCGGGCAACGAATTTCCGGCTGAGGGGAACAATTTTGCATGGGATTCGTTAGACTATGTGAGAGCCAAGGATAGGGCCTCTTTCGTAAGATGGAGAGATTCAGTATGGGTGAGACAAGGATGTCTCGCCCTTTTTTTGTCGGCATTGAAAAATAACGGCCGCCCCAAAGATTTGAGGCGGCCGATGTTCTTAGCGAATAAATCCAGATGCTGCTATTACGGGCAGGCAACTGGCGTCGGGGTCACTTCTCCAAACAGCCAGTCGACCATGAAAGTCAGATCGACAATATCCGGCCAGACTACTACCTGATCTCCATTAACGTCAGCCTCGTTCGGGCAGGGGAAAAAGGGCGGCGTTCCGAAGAGGAAATCGGTGATGGTAGTCAAGTCGACGATATTCAAATCATCGCCATCGCCATTGACATCGCCTCGTGTGCCGACACAGCAGCAGGCATCGCCAACACCATCGGCATCAGCATCCTCCTGCCCCGGATTGGGTGTGGACGGGCAATTATCCAGCGCACAGGTATTGGCAGGGTAGCCCGGATCGCCGAAACCGTCATTGTCGATATCGGTGCAATCGTCACATGCGTCCCCAGTGGCGTCTCCGTCCGCGTTTATCTGAGTGGGGTTTGGCACTGTCGGGCAATTGTCCAGCGGACAGGTATTGGCATTGAAGCCGGGGTTTCCGAATCCGTCGCCGTCGGTATCGGTACAGTTGTCGCAGACATCACCGAGACCGTCGCCGTCGGCATCTTCCTGTCCCGGGTTAGGTATGGCGGGGCAATTGTCTATGTCGTCATCAACGCCGTCACCGTCGGAATCGACGACTATCCCGGTGCTGGCATAATGGAGGAATATCGACGAATCACCAGTCAGCCCGAAAGTACGGTAGGACCAGATAATTTTGGAGCCTCGCTCGGAGATATCTGCTGTGCGGTATTCGTTAACCACTTCGTCGTCCGGGACCGGGTTGACCGATGCCGGGACAGACCAATTAAGCCCGCCGTCTGTGGAAAGGGATTGAAAGAGGGTATCCCCACGAACAAAGGTGCACAGGAAACTATTTCCCGAGACGTGTGCCACCTCAGGATAACGCTCATCGTTGGTTGTAGAAATAACGGTCACCGACTGCAGCGTATCGGGTCTGCCTGAGAAGGTCGGATCGTACCAGCAGATAATGTCGTGGTCGTTCGGAGCAGCGTCGGTTGAAAACTCCGTGACTATTACGACATTGCCGTCGTGCGCGGCCACCGAAGGGTGCTGAATATGTTCTCCGGCCGGAAGGTTGTAGGTCCAGCCGGCATTGGTGCCGGAAACGTCATCGGGGTCGCCAAAGAGATCTATGCGGACAAACATGGCCCACGAAGCCGAGTCCGGGTCGAAGCGGTCGTAGGCGGCGTAGGACAGGTCGGTTATTTTGTCAATATCGCACGACGTTGATGCGCAGCCATCGAGGCCGTTGAACCAGCTAATAGTACCAGACGATGCAGAGTCAGTCTGATAGAACAAGTGGGGGGCGTCGACAATAGGAGTGGTCGGCCAAGTCGAACTATGGACCATCGAAATGACGCCAAATCGGAAATTTCCGGGGGACAATGGGAATTCCTGCCCATCCTCGCAGGCTATGTCGACCATTTTCATATTATGCCAACCAAAGCTGCCCCAGTTCCATGATCCAAGCGTCCATGTAGTTGGTTCCGCACCGCTGAGAGCAGTCATAAGATATGTCGATCCGCCACCACCCTGAGTGGCAGAAGGCACCAAAGTGCCGTAGAAGGTAGAATCGTTCCCCCAGAAATCCAACGAGGGATAGGACTCCAGCCCGGCCAGCGTCCACCCTCCGGAGTTACTGAAGGTCGCCCCGTCGTCGCGCGAGCCGGTGAAGTAGATAATCGAATCACCAACACCGCTGATATACTCGTTGCCAATCATGAGATATCCGCCAATGCCCTCGGCAATTGTCGGATGCTGAGAAGCGGAGTCAAGTGGATCGGGAATAGGGAAAGAAGAGACATTGATTTCGTAGTCTCCCGTCGCGCCGTTTTCGCCATCGATAACGATGAAGTAGGTCAGCCCGGTGTACATCTCCATATCGGTGATTTGTGATCGGGGCAATGCACAGGTATTGTTAAAGCGGTTGCAGGCCACGACGTTTGTGCTGTCCGTTTCGTACACCCAGAGGTGAGTAAAGTAGCTCGAATTGCATAGTGAAATTGTGACGAATTCGGAATCAGCGGCAGTGTAAGAATAGACAACGTCCGGCGAGCCGCCGGCAGCACCGACGCATGCCTCATCGTAGCTGTCGGTGAATCCGGTGGTGTGTCCGGTGTCGATAAAGGGGAGCGAGGGAATCACTGTAGCGGTTGCGATGTTATCCCCGCCCTGCAGATTCCCCGCGCTTACCGATTCGAAGGGATCATATACCGGAACCAGGTTACTATTCAATACCATAGTGCTGGGACGCTGGTCCACCCGTTTGGCCTGCACCGGGGGTAGCGAGAGAGTTTTGCTGGAAAAACCGGGAGCGGCTCCAACACCGGCAGTGGTCGTGAAGACCTTTTCGATGCCGTTTGAGCCGGAAACAACTCCGGAAACAGCGACGAAAAAGGCCAGCAGTGCAAAGCTCATGGCAACGTTAGCTTTTCTGATCATGTTCTTCCTCCGAATCAATGGTGGTTGCAATCAAGTATATTCTCAGTTGAAGACAGTTTGCATGGTCGTCCGTGCACTACCGGGGCCAAAACCAAGTCTTGCGGGTAGTAGCCCTTGACGATGGAGGCGAGGGTATGCTGCATCATTCGTGTTTGTCCAGATAGGCGGTCTTGCCACTTGAACAGGCCGCGCCAGATGTTTGGCCAAGGTGGTAAGTGGTTTTGCATCAATCGTTTCAACCTATTCTTGACGATCCACGGTTGCGAGTACTCCGCCATTGAACAATGGCCCGGACCGGTAGCTTATCGGTAGAATATAGGTCCAAAAGCCTGTTTTGGCAACCGAAATCTGTCCGAATATGGGGTCCAGTTTACAGGAGTAAGGACGGTCAAGACCACTGTTTTGTTTCGTTGTTTCCGTCGCATAATCTGCGAGGCTCACTTGCCTTTGATTGGGCTGACAAATGAGGCAGCAGATGTACTGTGCCTTTGACTTCCTTGTCAGACCGAGTATATTTGCCTGTAACAACCGTTAGGATAGTGTGTGCTCAACAGATACTTCGATTTTTCAGGGAAGCAGATTCGTTTTGTGGCCTTTCTCGCAGCCGCGGCGCTGCTGCTGGCCGTCTATTTGGCGGTTCGTTCACTTGCCCGGCGACCGTCGGGGTCGCCCCAGTTTGAGGTAATCGTTGGTGAGAATGAGAAGATGTTCACCGGCATTTTTGTACTCGATCCCAATACTGCTCCGGCGGACTCTCTCGAACTGCTCCCCGGAATAGGGACGGTTCTTGCCGATAGAATAGTGGCACATCGTCAGCACGAGTGCTTTGAGCGCGAGGTAGATATCACCGATGTTCGGGGAATTGGCCCCAAGATGTATGAGCGGTTGCGACCGTACCTTCGAGTCGCCAGGTGAGCAAATCGCTTGTGGTTGTCGGCATAGATTTCCAGCCAGAGTCGGTACAGGTAGTCCGGGCGGAAGAGACGGCCGGTCGACTGCAGATCATGGATATTGAATTACTCACACGGGACCAACTCAGCACGAGGTTTCGGGAGCAATCTGCCGACGTTGTCGTTTCTATCCCGGATCGTCATGTCTCGGTCCGCCCGCTTTTTTTGCCGCTGAGCAAGACCGACAGCGATGATTGCGCCACGTTTGAACTGCTCATGGCATTGGGCGATGAACCCGCGCAATACCGTTTCGAAACGATTGACACCGGCAGAAACGGATATCGTCTGGGGCTAGTAGCCCGCCGCAACGATCTCGCAGAATACCGGGCTTCTCTTTTCTCCGGGGCTGAGACATCAGGACAGAGGTGCCGGTTTCTTGCACGGGCGGTGGCTCTTGGCCGGGGGTATCTCACCTTTTGCCGGCGCGGCCGAGGGGAGTTTATTTGTCTTGTTGATCTGTGCGGGGGGGAGATGTCAATCTGTCTGGTCTATGGCGACTATATCGTCGGACTCGCGCGGCTCGATATTTCAGCAAACGACGTTTCGTCTGCGGGCGGACGTGAGCATATGGCTGTCGATCTCAAGACACTGGTGAATTTTCAGGTTGCCTCGCTGCTCAATGCCGGCATTACAATTCCCTTGTCGGCGCTCCTGCTAGGCGGATCGCTTGTAGACGACGATTGTATTGGCGCGCTGGGACGCTACTTTCCGGTCGGTGTCGACCTGCTGCAAACAACCAAGTTCTATTCATCACAACTGGCCGGCCTGACCGATCTGCCGCCACACCAGCTTGTCGTAGCACTCGGGCTTGTTGCCAATTGAGCTTTACAGTACTCAGGCGCCAACGTATCATACCAATCGGCAGGAAAGGCAGGATTGCAGCGCATGGCGACAAAAGTAAAGGCAGGTAGAATAGCGGTTTATCCGGGGACATTCGATCCTGTCACCAACGGTCATATGTCCCTGATAGAGCGTGCGGCTCGGTTGTTCGACAAGTTGATAGTGGCTGTGGCTGACAACGCCGAGAAGTCACCCCTGTTCTCCACTGAACATCGGCAGACAATGATCCAGGAGTCAATAGCGGCGCGGACTCTGGCGGCTCCTGTTTCGGTGATTACATTTGACGGCCTTTTGGCGGAGTTGGCTGTTTCGGTTGGTGCTGCCGCCATAGTTCGCGGACTGCGCGCGGTGTCCGATTTTGAATACGAGTTTCAGATGGCCCTGATGAATCGTCGCCTCGCCCGCGATGTGGAAGCAGTGTTTCTGATGCCGTCGCTTGCATGGGTATACCTGTCTTCCACGATAGTCAAAGATGTCGCCCTGAACGGTGGGGATATAACTGCATTGGTGCCGGAGCCGGTCGAAAAGGCGTTTCAATCATTGAGTGGCTCGGCCGCCGACAGC
>JBHHVC010000188.1:0-5598 GCA_046754125.1 Candidatus Zixiibacteriota bacterium | reverse complement strand
TGGATGGCGTCGGCGCCGGCATCGACCTGCGCCAACAAATAGCGAGCAATCGACTCAGTGAGAAGATCAAACAAATGGACTGCCGCCTCAGGATGCTCATGAAGGAATCGCTTCGGCCTGTCAAAATTCTTTGAGCCACCGCCTTCAATGAGATAGCAGGCAAGTGTAAATGGCGACCCCGCAAATCCAATCAGCGGAACCGACGGGAGCGTTTGTTTGATTCGGTTAATCCCGTCGAATACAAACGACAATTCCGAATCGATGTCAGGTGACTTTAGACGGTAAACATCATCGGGGTTCTCAATCCGGTTCAGAATACGTGGACCCCCTTCGGGAAATTCTACCTGAGCACCCATAGGCTCAAGTAGTGTCAGTATGTCTGAAAAAAGGATGCTCGCGTCCAGCCCGAACCGTTCCACCGGTTGGCGAACTACCTCCGCTATTAACTGCGGTGAACGACACAGTTCCTGAAAGCTCGTTTTCTCCCGAACAGCCCTGTATTCAGGCAGATAGCGGCCAGCCTGTCGCATGATCCAGATTGGGATTGGACCGTCGTTGCGACAGTAACATGCCTTGATGAACAACGACTCTTTTAGATCCATGCGTGTGCCTCGAGCAGGATGGCCGATGCCAGTCGTTCGACGGCTTCCTCAAGAAGCTCATCGTTGTGAGCAGTGGAAAGAAAGCAAACTTCGTATCCGGACGGCGGCAGATATATGCCGGAGCCAAGAGCGTGTGGGTGCATCCGGTTGAAATGTGCAATACCTTCCCGGCTAATTTTCGACGCGGCACGTGGCAAATCACTTTGGAAGACGATCCAGAAGATGGATCCTATACCGGCCACGTTAACCATATTCCCCGAAAGTCGCTCAACAAGCATCGATACAAATCGGCGGTTAGCTTGCTCCAGTTTTGCATGGACGGTGCCGTCCTTTAGTTTATTCAATGTGGTAAGACCCGCCGTCATAGCCACAGGGTTTCCGGAAAGCGTTCCTGCCTGGTATACCGGGCCACCGGGCGCAAGAAGGTCCATGATGTCGGCGCGCCCACCAAAGGCTCCGACCGGCATACCGCCACCAATGATCTTCCCGTAGGTAATGAGATCAGGATAAATACCATAGTAATCGGCGGCACCACCCATACCGATACGAAAGCCCGTTATAACCTCGTCGAGAATCAGCAGCGCTCCATGCTTGTCGGTCAATGCGCGTAGTAGCCGCATGAACTCGTGTCGTTGAATCAACAGGCCATTATTGGCCGGAATTCCTTCAATTATTACTGCGGCCAGCTTGTCGCCATGTTCCGCAAAGCATGCTTGTAATGCTTCTTCGTTGTCGAGTGGCAATACTATCGTGTTCTTGGTAACAGCTTCCGGCACGCCTGCCGATGACGGTTTCCCAAATGTTGCCAGGCCGGAGCCGGCACGCACCAGCAGACCATCCGAATGCCCGTGATAGCATCCGTCAAACTTGAGAATTAGATCACGGCCGGTAAACCCGCGCGCAATTCGGACTGCCGACATAACTGCTTCCGTTCCGGACGATACAAAGCGGATCTTCTCGACAGAATCCACCTCTTCGACAATCAATTGAGCCAACTGGTATTCCAACTCTGTGGACGCGCCGAAGGTCATACCGCGCACAACTTGTTCGCGCACCGCATCGATAACATCCTGATCGGCGTGACCGAGAATGAGTGGTCCCCATGAGCAACAGAAATCAATGTAGCGATTACCGTCGACATCGAACAGGTATGGCCCCTCACCGCGCTCGACCACTGGTGGCTCACCACCGACCGATGCGAAGGCTCGCACCGGAGAGTTAACTCCGCCCGGAATAACGCTTCGGGCCAGTGACATCAGTTGTTCCGATCGTTGTCGACTATCGGTTAAGCCAGTCATGTTTGAGAACATCCCTTAAGTGATATGTGAGAATGATTGAAGCCCCGGCACGTTGGATGGCGGTCAGGTTTTCCAGTACGATTTGTCGTTCGTCCGCTAATCCTGCCTGAGCTAGGAGCTTTACTGCTGCATATTCTCCTGATACGTTGTAGGCCGCCACCGGCAGCTTCGTATTTACAGAGAAGTCGCTGATAATATCCAGATAGGCCAGTGCGGGCTTGACCATCACAATGTCAGCCCCTTCCGACTGGTCGAGGCGTAGCTCGCGAAGCGCTTCGGCGCGATTGCGAAAGTCCATCTGGTACCCTTTGCGATCCCCACACCCGGGGGCCGACTTCGCCGCCTCGCGGAAGGGTCCATAGTACGCCGATGCGTATTTGGCCGTGTAGGCCATGATCACGGTGTAAAGAAAGCCTTCTTCATCAAGAGCCGTTCGGATCGCTCCGACTCTACCGTCCATCATATCTGATGGCGCCACACAGTCACAGCCGGCTCCGGCCAGTGCGACAGCCATTGCTGAAAGCTGATCGACCGATCGATCGTTGTCGATCTGTCCGTCGACTACTATTCCACAATGTCCCGAGTCAGTATATGCGCACAGGCAGACATCGGCGGCGACAAAGAGATCGTCATGGAATCGATCCTTTAGCGTGTGTGCAGCTCGCACCACCGGGTTGGCATCATCAAGGGCTGTCGATGCCAGAGTGTCTTTACGATCAGTGACGCCGAAGAGCATGATCTTATCGATGCCGAGTTCCATGTCGATTTCGATAGATCGAGTCAGTGCATCCACTGATTCTCGGAAGATGCCCTGTAGCCCGTCAATTTCCTCGCGAACACCATTTCCGTCGCAAACAAAGTATGGCTGTATCAGCCCCGCCAGTGTGACTTGTTGCTGTGCAACCATGTTGCGGACGATAGCGGTCTTCCGCAGGCGTCTGGGACGCTCGATGATATTCAAGGCAAGTACTCCAGAACGTCTGCAACAATCGGTCGCTTCATTGTATGGTACTCAGTCCACCCATGCTGCTGCATTGTGTTGGCGGTCGTCTTGCCGATGGCCAGAGGAATCGCACGGGGGGGACCGAACCGGCCGTTGAACGACATTACCGAAGACGGAGAAGTGAACAGAATTGCGTCCGAGCTTACAAATGATTCAACCAATGACGAATCGACAGGCTGTTCTTTGAGGTCATAACAAATGATGGGATAGTATCGTATCTGAAGGGACGCCATAAGGGCGGCTGGATCATAGTGCACCAGTGTGGCACGGGCATAGATCAAAGACTGCCCGGGCCCGGCATGCTTTGCCGCGTATTCTTCAAATAGCTTTTCCCCGTACGCTTCAGTGGGAACAAAATCGGGATTGCAGTCAAACCGTTTTAGCGCTTGAGCGGTCTGCCCGCCAATGGCGCCGATTTGAGTACTGCTAGGAATCGATCGACCCGATGAGCGGATTCGCTGAAAGAAGGTTACTACCGCCTTGCTGCTGCTAAAAAACAACCAGTCGGGTCCGCTCTTGTCAAGTGAAGCTGGCCAGTCGAAAGCAATTGGTTCGGCCGTGACCAATGGTAATGGGACGACCTGAATGTCCCGTGCGTCGGCCTGCCGTGAGAGTTCGCCAAGTTGGGACGCTGTCCGCGTTATTCCGAGACGCACGGCTCCCCCGATCGAGTCAACTGCTCATAAACCTGGGTTACCAGCGATGCAACGTCGTCCCCCTCGGCGTTGAATTTTCGCAGTCCCGACCATGCGCCCGGATTGCCAGTACCCAATATAGCCGACAGATACATCTGTTTGCCCTCAATCCTCGAAAAGACCCCAAGAGGCAACGAACAGCCTGCATCGAACTTGGCGAGCAGGCCGCGCTCAAGAAGTACTTCGACCGATATTTTTTCCGATCCAAGCTGAGCAACAAATCTCTTCGTCCGCGCATCGTCACTTCGAATCTGTAATCCCAGAACTCCCTGCGCGGGAGCGGGAAGAAAAAGCTCAGGGTCGAGCGGAATTCGTTTCATATCTGAAAGTTCAATCCGAAGGCGATGAATACCCGCTGCTGCAATAACAATGGCGTCGTAGTCACCATCACGGAGCTTTTGCACACGCGTCGGTACATTACCACGAAGATCTTTGATCACCAGCGACTGATCGGCAGCAGCGATTTGACATTTTCTTCGCGCTGAAGATGTGCCTACTACTGAGCCATTTTGTATCGGCAATAGTCCCTCACCGGTGAACACTTCGGGCCTCGCCAGCAGCATATCACGTCGATCGGCCCGAAAGCCAACTGCGCCGAGCATGAGACCGTCTGGTTGTGTCGTCATCAAGTCCTTGAGGGAATGCACTGCCAGGTCGACCTGCGACGAAAGCAGGGCTTCTTCCAGTTCTTTTGTGAAGAAACCTTTGCCTTCCATCTTTTCGAATGACAGCTGATCCAATCGATCGCCAGCGGTCCTGATTATCTGGATTTGAACATCGCAATCGTATTCGGTGACAAGGATGTCGCGAATATGGTTGGCCTGCCACAACGCAAGATCAGACCCTCGTGAGCCTATTACCAGCGACGTATTTTTCATACCGCAGTCTTACTTCCAGGGTGGTTACGGTCGATGTTTATTTCACTGTGTAGTTCGGCGAGGCGCGACGACAAACAGCGAACCGGCCCAAAGGAAGAGTGTCCGATCAGTTTGGTAACCATCTGCTCTATCGCCTCCTGCTGGGATTCGTCGAGTGTCGTCACGCGGCGGGCAAACAAATCGTTCAGGGCGTGTTGTGCCAATGCTATGGATTCTCGATAGCTGTCATGAAATATAGGTTTCAATGACATCTCGACACGGGCTGACATATATCGTTCGACAGCGTCTTGAACAATTCGGTTAGCCTTTTCCGATTCGATGAACTTTCTCCTCGTGTTCCCATGTCCTTTGGCTTTCAACTCAGGAATGCCGATTAACCTAACTGCCTCGCTCTCGCAAACGTCGTCGCCAAAGTCGCGTGGTACAGCAAGGTCAATGCATAGTACTGGGCAGCTCGCTTTTGGCAGCCGCTGCACAAAGGAGTAATCAAATAGCGGTTCGGTTGCCGATGTGGCCGAGACGATTGCACTGACCCGGGGTGGATCGACCTGAAATTGATTAAGTGACATTGCTTGGCCATCGTACCTGTTCGCCAACTCGGTGGCTGAAGACAAGGTCCGGTTAACAAACAGCAACCGCCCTGCCCGCTCTTTCCGAAAATAACGAGCCAGTTTGGCGGTCATCTCGCCAGACCCGACCAGAGCGATCACCGGATCTGTCGCCCCAGTCAGTCCGGACGTTATCGCATTGGCGGCCAATGAGGCCATCGATACGGACCCTACGCCGAGTGTGGTATTCCGTCGGACGGTTCGCGCCACCTTGAGTGCCTCGTCCGCCAGCCCATCGACGGTCGGACCTGTCAGTTCGATCCGGGAGGCATCCTGATATGCCTGCTTGAATTGTCCGGTTATTTGTGTTTCACCGATAACAACTGATTCCAGCGACGAAACTGTCCGGAAAAGGTGTGTTGTCGCGTCTCGGTCGACATAATGGTAGAAGTCGTTGGGGAAGAAGCTCAGCGGCGGTTTGTCGACGAAGAAAAAATCCAGCAGCCTGTGCAGAAGCAGGCTGGGCGGCTCATCTGAGCGGCTGACATACATGAACTCAACTCGATTGCAGGTG
>JBHHVC010000187.1:0-5624 GCA_046754125.1 Candidatus Zixiibacteriota bacterium | reverse complement strand
ATCTTTGGGGGTCCAGCTTCAAAGGTTCAAGTTTTGCTGAAGGCCTGCCGACAATACCAGCGATTAGGCTTTGCGTAATATATTGAGAAACGAAAAGATGTGCTGGACCCTGCTCGCCCTAAGACAGCGAGGATGTCCGAAAAAGCGGTCCATTATTTTTTGCTGAAAGGATAACCCCATGGCCGAAATCATCGTCAAGTTCGACGACAAGGTCATCGAGCGAATCGTGACCGAGAAAAAACGGCTCTCGATCGGTCGAACCCGCGACAACGACATCGTGCTGGAAAACAGGGGCGTTTCCCGCAAGCACGCAATGATCGAACAAAATGACAACGCCGCAGTTATTATTGACAACGAGTCGCTAAACGGAACCTTTGTCAATAATCGCAAGATTACCGAGGAACTGCTACGAGACAACGACGTGGTAACGATTGGCAAGTATGCTCTTGTCTATCACACCGACGCGGCGGACGAGTCCGAAACCGCGTCGAATTACGATGGCACTATGGTCCTGAACACCAAACGCCAGAAACAGTTGTTGGCAAACGACAAGGTAGAACGGCAGATGGTTGAAAAATACGGCGGATCCATTCTGATCGGTGAAGAAAACGCCGAGTTCTCGGAGTTCAAGCTTGAACGCGACGTTACCACAATAGGTAAAGCAAAGTTTGTCCATATTAGGGCCAAGGGGCTTTTCCTGTCGGGTATACAGGCAAAAATATCACGCGAGGACAACATGTTCACTATTGTCAACCTCGGCCGCAAAGGCAAAACAAGAGTAAACGGCGAACCTATGGAGCAGGCAGTCCTGAAAAACGGAGACTTGATCACGGTCGGCAAGACCACGTTTAAGTTCGTTGAAGGAAAACACTAGGTGATTATAGCCCTCATCTCTGATATACATGCCAACCTTGAAGCGTTGACAGCCGTGCTGAAGGACATAGAGTCTCGGCAGGTAGATGCCGTCTACTGCCTCGGTGACGTAGTAGGATACGGTGCACAACCGGCAGAGTGTCTGGAACTAGTAAATAAGACCTGTAAAGTAAAACTTATCGGCAACCACGAATATGCTGCTATGGGGCTCGTCTCGACCGAAAAATACAATGTGGCAGCACGTACTGCCAACGACTGGACCAAATCGCAACTAACGGACAGGGAAATAGCGATCATGGCTGACTTTGACATCGACCATCTTGAGGATCCTTGTTACTTTGTTCACTCCTCTCCCTGGCAACCGGACCAGTGGCACTACATCGTTTCGCCTGTCGATGCCCAAATGGCCTTCGAGCATATGTCTACGCGGCTTTGCTTTTTCGGCCATTCGCACGTACCACTCATCGCAGTCGAAAACGGCGATGAATTGCCGCGCTGCAAAGTCGGACACAGCTTCTTGCCCGATCCTGAGGGGCGCTACCTGATCAACGTCGGTTCGGTTGGACAGCCAAGAGATAGTGATCCGCGCGCATGTTATGTAGTCGTCGATGTGGGGGAATCAGAAGTTGATTTCTGTCGTGTAGAGTATGATATCAAGCAGGCGCAACAGGGAATGCTCCACGCTCAACTGCCGGAGCCACTAATATCTCGCCTGGAAGTTGGTCGTTAGACGGTGGAGACGCAGTGAACAAGTATTCGTCTTATATTCTCTACTTGCTGATTACACTACTGATCGCTGTTTTGTCCTTCAACGACATTGCACATTTCGACAGCCTGCAGCGGTGGATAGACGATACTCTTTGTCGAATCACTGCCTCAGAAAACTCCTCGCCCAATATCGTGATAGTGTCAGTTGATGGACCCGCTCTGGACGAATATGGTGCCTGGCCGTGGAATCAGGACCTGGTCGCCGATCTGCTGGCAGCAGTTGGTGGCGGAGAGCCCAAATGTATCGTCGCCGACTTTGACTTTAGCGATGATGCTGTCCAGGATTCGGCTGGCTACACGAATATTCTCGCAGGGCAGTTGAACTGGATAAAAAACGTTGTTCTCCCCTACGACATCGCCCTTACGACCTTTCGCAACGACAAAACGAACAACCCGGACCATCTGTTTGACCATTCACTTGCAGTGAACAACAAACTCGGAGTAATCTCCGAGAATTCGAGCCTGCTTGCACGAAAGGTTTTCCTGCCATCTGAAAAAATACTCGACTCGAAGCCATTGCTTGGCTTCGACTACATTATGCCTGGCCAGGACCGCGTCCTGAGATATCAACCTTTGGTCGTGCACTATGAGGGATTCTATTATCCTTCTGTTGCTCTAATGGCTGCATCCGCCTACCTCGGGGTTCCAGCAAGCAATGTAACGGTAATTGAGAACGAATCGATTCATGTTGGTGGCGAACGGATAATCCCTATCAGAGAGCAAAGTGAGTACTTCATAAACTTTCCCGCGGGCAACAGCTATGTACGCTATTCGGCGGCGGAAGTCCTGGGAAACAACTTTGACTTCAACCGCTTCAAAAACAAGATGGTTCTTGTGGGGGTCGACGATCCGCTGCTCGGGGAGACCTATCTGACAACGACCGGCGACGAAGCGCCAAAATTGCTCGTCACAGCAGCAGCAATTGACAATATCATAAGCGATAATTTTATCACTGTACGTAACGATCGCCCCGCCCAGACGATGTTCATCCTCATTCTGCTGGGAGCGGCCTTTGCCTTTGTGCTTCCACAGGTTTCGCTCATAAACCGCATGTTTATTCTGGCCCTGGGCTTCTTCGTGCTGGCCAATGTCAACTATTTCATGGTGAGCGCATTTCGAGTGATAACAGATACTGTCTATTTCGGGTTCGAGTTATTCCTGTTCATGCTCGCCTCACCGCTAGTGGATTCGGAATTCTTGGCGGGCACCAAGAAAGACACGGCTGTACCCGTCCGCGCTAAGCTGCCCAAAATAGATGTGGCACCAAGAACAGTCATTCACGAGCAGCCCCCAGTTAGAGAAATCGGCAACACCTCGTCGGACTCTGTGGCCGTTCCTACCTCTATGTTGGGCTTTCCAGAAGAAAAAGTTTCTGACCATCAGGCGATAAGCCTCGACTCCGGAAAGGTCAACAAGGCAGGAGGTATCGGGGCTCTGGCCACGACGCAAGCTGGCCCTGGCCTTGAAGATGGCGCCACTCAGTCTGCACCTCAAGGTGCTGCGGCCCAGGACAAGCCGGAAATCATCTCCCCGTCGAAGCCGGGAAAAACCAAAGCTGCGCAACGTCCCCCGGATGTCAAGCCGGCGTCATCCCCCAGTATCGGCCACGAATCGGGCCCGATCGCAATTAAGAATCTGGGCCGCTATCAGGTGGTGGGAACGCTTGGCAAGGGAGCGATGGGACATGTTTACAAGGGCGTAGACCCTGCCATCAATCGCCCGGTTGCTCTCAAGACGATCCGTCTGGACTTTGTGAACGACCCTGCCGAAATGGAAGAATTGAAAGAACGACTATTCCGAGAGGCGCAAGCGGCTGGTAAGCTCTCGCATCCGAACATCGTTACAGTATATGACGTTGGATCAGAAGGTCACTTACAATACATTGCTATGGAATACCTTGAGGGGCAAACTCTAGAGGAATTGATTAAGCGAAAGGCTAAGTTCAACTTTAGGATAATTGCCCAGATCATTGTCCAAATCTGCATGGCGCTGGACTACGCTCACCAGAGGGGCATAGTGCATCGTGACATCAAACCAGCCAATATCATGATCCTTAAGGACTACTCTGCCAAAGTGATGGATTACGGAATCGCCCGTATCGACTCTAATTCCATGACCAAGACCGGAATAGCAATGGGCACTCCAAACTATATATCCCCAGAACAGCTCCAGGGCAAAGAGATCGACCACTGTGCCGACTTGTTCAGCTTGGGCGTGGTCATGTACGAGATGCTGCTCGGCAAACGGCCATTCAAAGGCGAGAATATTACTTCACTGATATATTCCATTCTCAACCATGAGCCGGAGAAACCGTCCGATGTAAACCCCCAGATTCCTCTGCTGTTTGACCACATAGTAGCCAAATGCCTGAAGAAGGATGCCCGCGACAGATATCAGGGCGCCAAAGAGGTTTGCGCCGACCTTTCCGATTTCGTTGAATCTTTCGCCGCTAAGAGCTAACTCGATTCCCTGAATACAAAGCCGAAGTAAAGGCTGTTACGCACGCGATAGCGTTCGCCATGCGGACATCAGTCGGAGTTCGTCAAATCGCCCGAGTCCGTACGGTCCGCCGACAGTATATCCTCGGCCAATGACAGGGCGACGCCACTTAGCATTACTTCAACGCCAAGTTGAGTAAAATCGCTCGAAATTAGCTCGCGATCAATTGCTGCATAGAGCGAACACGAAGCACCCCGTTCGACCACCAGGCCGGAGAGTCGGTGAGATGTCTCACCAACAAAGGTCACCTCGCCAAGCTCCTCGGAGACAACAAATCCTGTCACGTTGTGAAGCTGCAAGTGAGAATTGCCGGTGTACACAACGACCAGAACCCCCCGGGACCTGCCAAGTTTGGTTTCAGGGTAGACCTCAAGCACGAGTTCGCGACTCTCTTCCCTATTGATCAACTTCAAACGGTAATGGTCGGCGACCTTTTGGACCAATTGTGAATCTAGTACGCCGGCGATCTCGTCGGCATGTTCCTGAGTAAACTGGCAACTCATGTGGTCAGCGCGCCCCGCCTCACGAAGTTGATTCGCTTTTGCCGGAGTCCTTGGGCGACTTCCCATTTCCCTTCGAGGACGCGCTGGGGATGTCATTAACCGAACCCTTGACTTCGTCGGCGGTATCTTTCACCGCATTCTTGAATTCGCGAATTCCCTTACCCATCCCCTGCGCTATTTCCGGCAGTCTTTTGGCTCCGAACAGCAACAGCACAGCAAGAAATACCAGCAGTAGTTCCCAGGGACCCATACCAAACATATCAAACCTCCAGCATCATGTTCTATTACAAATACCACCATCGGAAATACACGATCACCAAGAGAACAACGAGGATCGACATAAAGTTCAACTTGAACATGAACCCGACAGTCAATGAAACGGAATACAGGTCCAGTTGAGAGGGGCTGAATCCAATCTGTACGGATTTGCTTAACAGAGTCTTGGCGCCGCTCTCAGGCAGGTACATGCCAATTATCTCTCCCAGAAGACCGCCCAGCACCGCGCCTAAGACCAACGCCACAATGATAAACGTCAATTCCCGGCGTTTCATACCGTTTGTGTCGCCTTCTGCGAAGAAAGAGATGTTCGCACCGACTCAAGGATCTTCAGGCCATCCACTGAACCGAGAATGGACTCTACTGCTCGCTCAGGATGCGGCATCATTCCCAGAACATTCCCTTCGCGATTGGTGATACCCGCTATGTTGCCAACCGAACCGTTGGGATTCGCATCGGGGGTGGCGTTACCAGTTCGGTCTACATATCGAAAAAGCACCTGACCGGACTGTTCCAACTCGCTGATTTCCCGGTCATAGTGATAGTAATTACCTTCACTATGAGCAATAGGCATACGAAGTATCTCTCCTTCTCCACAAACGGCAGTAAAGGGACTTCCTGTTGATTCCACTCTCAGACGGACCTGCTTGCAGCTAAAGCGCAAATGCGTATTACGAATCAGTGCCCCCGGCAGTAGTCCGCACT
>JBHHVC010000186.1:0-5700 GCA_046754125.1 Candidatus Zixiibacteriota bacterium | reverse complement strand
AATCAATGATTCGAATTCGGCGACGGGCACTGAGAAAGCGCTATGCTCAGAACAGCATTCGTGGAGAAAACAGTAGCTGGCTGTCATCCGAGTCGGATCAAGTTCCATTCCGATAGGCTGGATGGAGTCATTTGTCATGAGGTCATCGATAGAAAAACCGTTGAGACACTTAGGGCATTGTGCTGCGAACTGCAAACTGTCTTTCTTCATTTTTACCAACTATAATCGTCGTCATGCATGTCATCAATCAGAAACATGTAGCTGCTCTGTGCATAGGGACTTCTGATTCCTTGCTTGGATAGTACGCTTTTCTTATGTCAACATCTCACTTTGACTCTATCGGATTGCGATAATGTTACTTTACCTAAAACAGATCAAGTAATCTCCTATGCAATGATCATTCAAAGATGTGTTCTTTGGGACCAGCACATCTGGCTAGGGATGTGAGATAAGCGAATACAGTGACGGTTATTGGGGAGTACCCGATCCCCCGGGCCTACTTAGAGTAGGTCCGATTCAGCGAACTACGACTTGCCGCCCTTGTGGACCAGCACCGTCCGGCGCGAGGTCATCCTGTGCAGGTCAGAGACTCCGTGATGAAGACATTGACAACGGAATCCCGGAAGTGAGCTTGTCTATTCCGGTTTGGGTTCTGGGGCAGACTTGGCTGCCTTTTTCGCGCTCCCGGTTTTTCCAGCCTTTTTGGGGTCGGCCAGCTTTTCTTTGATTCGTGCCGATTTACCTGTAAGGTCGCGAAGATAGTACAGTTTGCTGCGCCTGACCGCTCCGGAGCGGATTAGTTCTATCTTGGCGATATTTGGTGAACAATAAGGGAAGACGCGCTCGACGCCGATTCCCGAAGATATTTTGCGAACTGTGAATGTCTCACCGCTGCCGCCGCCCCGACGGCCTATCACTGTCCCCTGGAACGCTTGAACGCGCTCCTTATCACCTTCCTTAATCTTGTAATGGACACGTATGGTGTCGCCCGACCCGAAGCTGGGCAAGTCTGTCCGTGCGAAACTCTGTTCAATCTGGGCTATGCGTTTCATTATCTGGTCCTTTCATTGTCATTATTTGGTGGCCGCACTTTGCCTACTGATGTATTCATGGTCATCATCGGTGAGGTCGGCAGATTCCAACATATCCGGACGGACTTGCAGGCACTTGTCGATCGCCCGTTGCCGCCTGTATTTCTTGATTAGTTCATGATTACCGCTGGACAGTTCCTGCGGGACGGACAAGCCGAGATATTCATCCGGCTTTGTATAGCAGGGCGTGCCCAGTATCTGGTTCATATATGAATCCTGCAAAGCCGACTCAAAATTGCCGAGCACTTTGGGTATCAATCGGGCAACAGCGTCAACTATGGCCGCAGCGGCCGGCTCCCCACCGGTCAACACGAAGTCACCAATAGAAACTTCGTCAATATCATATAGGTGCAGAATTCGTTCGTCGACGCCCAGATAATGGCCGCAAATGATTGTGATTCGCTCGCACAGCGAATACCTGACTGCGGCAGCCTGTTTGAAGCTGCTTCCTGCCGCTGAGGTTAGTATAATGCGTTGCTTCCGGTCGGACCGAGTTTCAGTATCCATGTGAGTGTAGCCCAAAGACTGCAGGCAGCGATCAAGCGGCTCGATCTTGAGCACCATTCCGCCCCCGCCGCCATACGGTGTGTCATCGACGGTGTGGTGTCGGTCTGTCGCAGATTCTCGCAGTTGGACGATATTTACATCGAATAATCCTTCATCCATCGCTTTGCCCAAGAGTGACTGGCGAAGTGACTTTGTGAAATAGTCGGGGAACAATGTGATAATATCGAATCTCATATTTGCTGCCTGCGTAGGACCAGTTCACACACTCACTAGAGCGGAGATATCTATCAAGATTTCACGCTTTTCCATATCTATTTTCTTCACGAACTGCCTGACCACCGGAAACAGAGCCCTGGTGCCATCAGGTTTCTCAATAAGGTAGGCATCATTGGCCGGGTATTGTTCCACATCGATAACTTCCCCAATTGGCTCTCCGGTTTTGTCATTTATCACTTTGCATCCAACAAGTTCAAAAAGATAGTGCTCGTCCGGCGGCAGTTTTATCAACTCATCTTCAGTTACCGCTAATTCGCTATTTGTCAGGAGCGCCGCCTGCTCCGGGGTTTTGACCCCGGCAAACCGGACAACCGGTCTGCCGCGCACTAATCGAGATGATTCCAGTCTCCTCTTGTGCCAACTGTCTCTTTGCTTGACGTAAATCTCTTTCAGGCCGACGAAGCGATCAGGAAAATCTGTTTCCGGGCTGACGAACAGTTCGCCATCAAGTCCTCGAGGCCGACCAACACGGCCGACAGTCACCAATTCCGGCCCGCTCACAGCGCCTAGTCTTCCAGTATTTCCAGAACCGCTCGCTTTCCTTTGCGCGCAGCCGCCGCCGCCAGCAGTGTTCGTAACGACTTGGCTGTCTGCCCTTGCTTGCCGATCACTTTCCCCAGATCGGCCTGATCCACTCGCAACTCGTAGACTGTGGTTCTGCTGCCAACCACTTCTTTGACATCTACCTGATCCGGATTATCAACAAGGGCACGGACCATGCTTTCGACAAACTCCTTCATCTGAGAAGCCCTTTCTCTATTTCTATTGCGAAAAAAGATCACTGCATACGCCTAACCGGTTCGTTCGGTGTCGATCCTGCTGAGGATACCGTTATTCGGCTGCCTATTCTTCCTTCTTGGACGCTTCGGCGGCGGCGATTGCAGCCTTCTTGAGTTTTCGCGTCTTCTTCTTACGCTCTGTCACGGATGTCACAAGCTCGACGCCCTCTACATCCTGCCCACGTCTCACTTTCTCGTACTTTTCCATGAACCCGATCTGAGACAACAAGGAGCGCACCGTATCGCTGGGAATTGCGCCTTGATTGAGCCATTTGGTCAACAAGTCCTCCGACACCTTTACTTCGGCTGGAACGGTAATCGGGTTATAGGTACCAACGTTTTCGATAAACCTTCCCTCGCGCGCTTTACGCGAGTCGGTCGCTACGATTCGATAGAAGGGGCGTTTTTTTGCCCCCATGCGACGAAGTCGTATGTGTACAGCCAATAGAATAATCCTCCGCTAACTGACCAATTGTTATATTATAATGGTAGCATCGAATTCCCGATGCCCTTGATCTTTCCACTATTCATATTCTGAAACATCTTCTGCATACCGAAAAACTGCTTGAGCAACTGATTTACCGCCTGCACCGAGTTACCGGACCCTGCTGCTATCCGTCGTTTGCGTGAGCCGTCGATGACATGAGGGTTTCGGCGCTCATCTATTGTCATCGACTTAATTATGGCAACTGTGCGCTCCATCGCTTTCTCATCGAGTTCGATTCCTTTCATGGCCTTACCCATACCGGGAATCATGCCAAGCAGGGATTCGATTGGTCCCATTTTTCGGAGTTGGTCCATTTGGGTAAGAAAGTCCTCAAAATCAAACTTCGCCTTGAGCAATTTCTCCTGCATTTTGGCGGCCTCGTCCAGATCAATAGTCTGTTCGGCTTTTTCCACCAGTGACACTATGTCGCCCATCCCGAGAATGCGCGAGGCCATGCGATCGGGATGGAATGCTTCCAGTTGCGACAGTTTCTCTCCGACCGAGACGATCTTTATCGGACAAGCAGTCACCTGTCGAATCGAAAGGGCCGCACCTCCGCGCGCGTCGCCATCGAGTTTGGTCAGAGCCACGCCGGTAATACTGAGTCTGGAGTGGAACTCTCCGGCCACCTTGACTGCATCCTGGCCGGTCATAGCGTCGGCCACCAAAAGGAGTTCATCGGGAGTTGTTTGCTCTATGATCTGTTCGAGCTCCTGCATGAGGTCGTCGTCGATGTGAAGCCGCCCGGCGGTATCGAGGATGACGAGATCGATGAAGTTCTTCTTTGCGTATTCAAGAGATTGTTTGCAAATATCGGGCGGTTTTAGCCCGTCGCGCGAAAAATGCTCGACATCGATCGAATCTGCCAAAACTTTGAGTTGTTTGACTGCAGCCGGACGATATATGTCAGCCGCGACAAGAAGTGGCTTTTTGTTCTTTCGTTTGGTCATCAGGGCAATCTTGCCGGCAAGAGTCGTCTTACCCGAACCCTGCAGACCACAGATCATGTACACAGTCGGCGACTTGTCGACAGGAGCCAGCGGCTCGTTCTTGCTACCAAGCAGGTCGATAAGTTGGTCATGAACGATCTTTATCACCTGTTGGCCCGGCTCGATTGAGGCGAGCACCTCGCCGCCGATCGCCTTCGCCTGAACATCTTTGACAAAATCGCGCGCTACTTTGTAATTAACGTCAGCCTCAAGCAGCGCCTGACGGACCTCGCGCATGGAGTCCCTGATGTTTTTTTCGGTCAGTCTCCCTGCGCCGCGCAGCTTCTTGAAAACCGAGTCGAGTCTGCCTGACAACTGTGCAAACATAATCTATCTATCACTCATTCATGTGTACCCCCGACGGGAGACTGTAGCGATCATCGACCGTCCGGACACACTTATCCATTGCTTCGGAACCGTAAGGACCGAATTCCGGAGTCAGACAATATAGTATAAACGGTCGCTTTGGCAAGCGGTTATTGTTGTCTTCACTATCCGGTCGCTGTCGCGTAAGTAAGTGGGGTGCAATCACGTACGGATTTGTTGTGTCCTTCGAGACGACCGCAGGAATTGATCGGCTTAGGCCAAGTGCCGCTTTAGCCAGGACTTTCGCAGGAGATCAATCTGGCGATATGAGCCATCCTTAAGGGCAACATGGCCGGCTCCGCTGATACGTTCAAACAGGTGTGGAATGTTGAACCTGCTAAGCTCTTCGACCATCGACTCGGACTGCACTATAGGGATAGTCCGGTCATTATCCCCATGAACAAGCAGGATAGGAATGTTCTTTGGAAGACGCTCCGCAAAGTGTACCGCAGACATGTTCCTTAGCAGTTCACGCCGGCCGTCATCGCTTAGATGTCCGAACTGCTTTTCGATAAATCTGGCCAGTTCGTCGCTTTGTTCGACTATCGAGACCAGATCGACGAGGCCTGCATGGACAATGGCGCAGCGGAATCTGTCTTCACACAGCAAGGCACGATAGGTCGTCATGCCGCCCCGGCTTGCTCCTTCGATGCCCAGCCGGCTCATATCTGCTGAGTCTAACTGTTCAGCGACTTTGAGCAGGTTGAGAGAGTCTTGGATATCGTCGCCGCCCCAGTCTTCGCTTCCTTCGCTGCCCATATTTCCCCGGTATTGAGTAGCCAGTACGACATAGCCCCACTGGGCCGTCGAAGCCAGAATCAGATAGGCGAGAAGATCGTCGAGAGCACCACGGTCTCCGGAGCCTCCGCGATTCCAGAGCAGTACCGGGTAGGGTCCCTGTTTCGTCGGCTGAGCTATGTAGCCCTTTACTTTCAATCCGTCAGAAATGTAAGTGAGCCTTTCGACAGTCGTTTCGTTGCACAGATCGCTGTTATACATACGCGAAACTGCTACACGCATGTTCTTGTTCAGCGAGACCTCAGTTCGACTTATGATCCGGCCGTTGGTCATTTGTGAGTTAATCAAATTGACGCAGAACTACTCAAATCAGAGGACGCCACCCAATCTTCCATACATGGAAACCGCCACCTCTACTCCGTAGTGCTGACGACGAGATCGATTTCTGTGCCCACGTCAAGCTCTGT
>JBHHVC010000185.1:0-5767 GCA_046754125.1 Candidatus Zixiibacteriota bacterium | reverse complement strand
AGGCGATGCGGCAGGTAAACGATGAGGGTTGCGGCGTGGTTCTATATATGCGGCAGGAAGGTCGCGGAATCGGTCTGGTCAACAAGCTTCATGCTTACCATCTACAGGATCAGGGTCGCGACACGGTGGAGGCAAACCATGCTCTTGGGTTTTCGGCCGATTTACGGGAATATGGAGTTGGGGCGCAAATCCTAGTCGATCTGGGGCTAAGCTCCATTCGTTTAATGACCAATAATCCGAAAAAAGTGGTTGGTTTGTCCGGATACGGGCTTACTATATCGGAGCGAGTACCGTTGCAGGTTCAGCCGTCGGAGCATAACCAGAACTATCTTGCGACCAAACGCGATAAACTCGGGCATCTGCTGACACTGTGATCGGTAAGTAATATAAAGGGAGAAAAGCGATGGCTATAACACAGTATGAGGGGACACTAGACGGGTCCGGACTTTCGTTCGGGATTGTTGTCAGTCGTTTCAATAGTTTTCTCACTGACAAACTACTCGATGGGGCTATAGATTGCCTGCAACGTCACGGCGCCGACCGGGAGAAGATCAGCGTCGCCCGTGTGCCGGGTGCCTTTGAGATCCCGTACGCAGCTCGCAGAATGGTCGAGAGGGGGGGCTTTGATGCAGTAATCTGCCTGGGTGCAGTTATTCGTGGTGACACACCGCACTTTGAATATGTTGCCGGCGAAGTATCGAAAGGGATTGGTCGATTGGGGATGCATGCCGATCAGCCGGTCATGTACGGAATAGTCACTGCCGATACCCTGGAACAGGCCATCGAACGATGTGGCACCAAATCCGGCAACAAGGGGAAGGATGCCGCTGAGGCGGCGATTGAAATGGTGAACCTGTACCGAGCAATCGACGCGAAATGAAGACATCCCCCCGTCACCGCATCCGCGAACTGGTTTTGCAGGGTTTGTATGCCCTTGAGAGCCATGCCGGAGAGCCGGTCACTGTTCTGTCGGATATCATTGGCGACGAAGAGGTCACCGATGACAATCGCGGCTTTGGCGAGCAGTTGCTGTCGTTGATCTGGAAGCATCGCCAGTGGGCAGACGGCCAGATTCAGGGTCTGGCTCGAAACTGGACACTAGAACGAATTGCAGCGATAGATCGATTTATCCTGCGAATGGCCCTGGTGGAATTGGAGTATGTGCCGTCAACACCGATCAAAGTTGTCATAGATGAGGCTATAGAGCTGGCCAGGACATTTTCAACTCCGGAGTCATCGGCATTTGTCAACGGAATCCTTGACAGCTTTGCTAAAGGGAGCAATCGAGTACAGTCATAGCAGACGGTGTACGTAGCTATATGTGTGGCGGCAGGGGCATTTGCAACTGGACAACTGGCATAAAAAACATATATTGGCAGGCCAATGGACCGGCATTCGGACATCTGACGTAATGAACGAAACTGTCACCCCAACGCCAGCCCTGTAAGCGGATGTCAGAGCGTTTGCTACGAGACACTCAACGAACTAACCTGCTCCTGTTTGCGGCAGTATGGTTGGTAACGTTTGTTGTGTATTATATGACTACGGCACCGACGCTGTCGTTCTGGGATTGTGGCGAGTTCATTGCCTCGTCTTATATACTTGGAGTACCACACCCGCCCGGATCGCCACTTTACATCATCTTCGGTCGCTTGTTCAGCATTCTGCCGATTGCGTCCGACATAGCGGTACGAATAAACTTGCTGTCGGGAATCTGCTCGGCCTTCACCGCAGCATTTGCATACTTAATTGGTCGACGCCTGCTGGCCAGGTATTTTGGCGCCGATGGAACCGTGTTGACCAGTCTCTACCTTCACGGCGGGGCCGTTGCGGGGTCGCTTTTTGTAGCTTTTGGGATTACCAACTGGAATAACTCGGTTGAGGCAGAAGTATACGGCATGGCGATCATGTTGATGTCAATTATCATGTATCTTGTCCTGCTTTACCGAGACACTCCCGAGTCCGGCAAATCCGAGCGAATCATGTTGGCCATTGCTTACCTTGGCTTTCTGGGGATAGGTGTTCACATGACCATCTTTCTGGTCATTCCGCTGGCTGCCGTGTTCTTCGTATTGAAGAGGGACACGCCATCTGTTACATGGTTTGCGGTAGCCGGGTATTTCCTGGGGGAGTTATATCTAATCTTTGCGCTATCTTCCCGCCCGGGCGAGGTGGCATTCACGGTACCGGTATTGATTATTACAGTTCTCTATATGTTCTATCTGTTTTCCTTCGAGCATATTCCGCGCACACTTATCACGATAGCTGTGGGACTGGCCTTGTCGCTTATTCCACTGATTGCCTCGGCAATAAACGGAGTGGCCGCCAGAGCGATGACAACCTCTGCAATCGGCAGTGGTGTTGTGGCCGCTCTATCGGTGACTGGAAAGATTGCCTTTGCTGCGACCCTTGCATATGCGGTCTATCTGGGATACCGTGCCCGCTCGATGCGCGGCGGCGAGTTGCGACAGCATCACTTGACAGCCGCAGGATTCCTGATCGTGGCCGGACTGATGGTTCTGTTTGTGTCGCTCCCTATGCTTAAGGGGTATACTGCCTTCCTAATTGTCAGCGCAGCGCTGACGACTGCCCTTGCTGTCGTTCTGTGGCGGTGGGTACACTGGCCAGTGCTTGTGGCTTTGGTTGGATGCTCGGCAATCGTCCTGGGCGTTCGCGAAATGGCCTATGGAATGATAGCTGCCGCAGTAGTGATTCTATTCTTGGGTTTGGTCTTTAATCTGCCTAGATGGAAGCCTGCGCTGATGATACTGGTTGTCGCCGTCGCCGGATTCTCTGTTCACTTGTTTATCCCGATTCGATCGGCACAGCAGCCGTCCATTAATGAAAACAACCCTTCCCGTAGTCTTGACACGACTATCAAGTACCTTGAGCGCAAACAGTACGGTTCTGAATCGATGATCGAGCGGATGTTCAAAAGACGAGCCGAATGGGGAAATCAGTTCGGCGACTATCGACGCATGGGGTTCTGGCGGTTTTTCATGGGGCAGTATGGCCTCAAGGGGCCGCCATTTGTTCCGCTTTTCCTTTTGGGACTGTTTGGTTTGTGGGAGGTCATTCGCCGATCCCCTCGAAGCGGACTGCTCCTGTTTCTGTTGATAGTAGTGTCGTCGATAGGTCTGGTACTGTATATGAATTTCGCCGACGGCACTCGCCAGCATCCGATTACCGGCGCAGATTATATCGAAGTGCGCGACCGGGACTACTTCTTCACACCCGCATTCTGTCTCTTTGGTCTGAGTATCGGCCTGGGCATAGCTGCAGTGGCGCAACACATTCGCGAGCTAAGCAGACAGTTGTTGCCGCGCTGGCGACGTGTCGGGGTGGTCGCATCGCTTGCAATATTTCTGCTTCCGGTTCTGCCCCTTGCCGGGAACTATTACTACTGCGACCGATCGCGGAACTATGTCCCCTATGATTACGGATACAACCTGCTCGATTCCGCCGATCCGAACGCGATAATCTTTACCAGTGGCGACAATGACACTTTTCCGCTGTGGTGTCTTCAGGAAGTGTATCATGTTCGGACCGATGTGAAGGTAGTCAATCTTTCGCTGGCTAATACCGATTGGTACATCAAGCAGATTCCCAGTCAGATGGGAGTTGATCTGGGCTGGAGCGATGAACAGATCGACAAACTGCGGCCATACCGAACGTCTGACGGTACTGTCTTCCGTCTTCAGGATCAGGTGATAGATGCGATAATCAATACACACCGTGGCAAACGCCCGATCCATTTTGCAGTGAGCACGGGTTCGGGGGCACGGCGCTATTTGGGCCAACGGATCGATTCATCACTGGAGATGACCGGCCTCATGTGGCGAGTCGCACAAAAGGGGTCGCCGCTACGCGTCGATGTCGAATCGGCATACGAGTTCTATACCGATCCGGCTCACTTTCGAGCGCGAGGAGTCAACGATTCCACGATTTATCTTAATGAGACCAGTAGTCGTCTGACGAAGAACTACGCCAACGGATTCCTGATGGTGGCCGATTCATTGAAAAAGGCCGGCGATACTGTTCGTGCGCTGGACATTGTTGAGTCTGCGATCGCCAAAGTACCACATGCCGGCGATGCGGCGCAATTTGCCGCGCAGATTTACGCGGCACAGGGTAGACCCGACAACATATCCCGGTTATTTGGAAGATACTCGGAGTCACAGAATAAGTTTCTCAAAGTTATGGCTGGTCGTGCATATCGCAACAGGGGTGATTTCCAGTCGGCCGAGAAGACTATCTACGGTGTGTTGAGAGAAGACCCGTCTTATCGGCCTGCCTTTGAGGAACTCCTACGCATGTTTTTTGCCAACCGTGAGCCTCAAAAGATGCGCCTGCTGTTTGAGCACTGGCTTCAGTTCAACAAGAACGATCGCCGCGTTCGCGAGATGCTAACCGAAATGCGCGGAGGCTCCCCAAGTGGCGACAGTTCTCGTTCGGGTAGGTTATGAATATACTGGCGCTCAACTGGAATGACCTGAAAAACCCGCTTGCCGGGGGGGCGGAGGTGCATCTGGAAGAGTTGTTGCGTCGGCTCGTTATCAATGGACACTCGGTGACTCTCTTTTGCTCGAGTTGGGCAGGTTGTGCGCCGCAGGAGTCTGTCGAGGGCGTAAGAATCATTCGACGAGGGGCAAGGTCCACTTTTAACCTGACGGCGCCGTTTCAGCTTCGACAACTGGTGGCAGATAATCGCTTTGATGTATTGGTAGAGGACATCAACAAGATTCCGTTTTATACGCCCTGGTATCTGGATCTACCTACGCTGGTTGTTGTGCCTCACTTGTTTGCCACTACCGTGTTTCAAGAGATCAATTTTGTGCTCGGTTCATATATCTATCTGGCCGAACGTCCGCTCGTCAGCGCCTACAAGGGAAGGCTTTTCAATGTCATCTCCGAATCCACTGCAGACGATTTAGCCGTTCGTGGCATTCCTCGTGACAATATCTCGGTTGTTCACTGTGGTATAGACAGGTCTATCTATTCTCATGACGCTACAGTCGGGAAGTACGATCGACCTACCGTGTTGTATCTCGGTCGAATCAAGAAGTACAAATCGATACAGCACCTGATCGTGGCGTTTGCGCGGATCAGGAAGAAACTGCCCACTGCGAGGCTGATGGTTGTTGGTGCCGGTGATTACCTGCCGAAACTACAGTCGCTGGCAGCAAGCATAGAACTGGGTGATTCAGTTGAATTTCCCGGGTTCGTATCGCAGAGCGACAAGGTCGATCGTATGAGATGTTCGCACGTAAATGTTCTTCCATCGATCCGAGAGGGATGGGGACTGACCAACATCGAAGCAAACGCTGTTGGCACAATGGTAGTGGCAGCCGACTCGCCCGGGCTTCGCGATTCGGTCCGTCATGATGAGTCAGGTCTGCTATATCCTTTCGGAAATGTTGATCGGCTGACTGAGTGCCTTCACAGGGCACTTACCGATGAAGAACTACGCGCACGTCTGGAAAAGGGCGGATTGGCCTGGGCAGAGCAGTTTAGCTGGGATCGGGCAGCCAGTCAGTTTGAGCAGGTGCTGGAGCAGACAGTGAAGAGGGGAAGATGACAATCACCGCAAAGAAACGGCTGTATCTGGCAATCGGGTTGGGGATTTCCGCCGTATTGCTTTGGATGCTCTTTCGGAATATCGATGTCTCCCTGCTTGGGGACGCGTTGAAGCGGGCAGATTATTGGTGGCTGATACCCAACGTCCTTCTGATAGTTGTCACAATGTACCAGCGGGCCTACCGATGGC
>JBHHVC010000184.1:0-5856 GCA_046754125.1 Candidatus Zixiibacteriota bacterium | reverse complement strand
ACGCTTCGATCTTGTAGTCTGTCTGGCCAACGGCATCAGCGGCGTTGGCACCATGAGCAACCTTCACCGTTCAACCAGTTGTTTTTACAATGCTCTCAGGCCCGGCGGATACTTCGTACTTCAGATGCTTAACTATCGAGCAGTCAAAGAGGGAACCCTGTTTCCAATAAAGGCGACCGAAAACAAGGGAATCGTCTATGAGCGTTTTTCAGAGCGACGTGGCAACAGGCTGGCAGTCTATGTCACCCGTCTGGACCTGAATGATCCGGCGCGGCCACTGCAAGTGTTTCGGCATGAGTTTAGTAACTTTGAGCCGGATACGGTCATGCGCAGTGTGCAACGTGCCAGATAAAACGTTTCGGCGACCTGATGTTTTCCCGTCGATTCAGTCTGAAGGGTCGCGATCTCATTATAGTCGGACGACGACCACCGGCCTGAGTGTGTCTACCTTTGATCTTGACAGCAGTTGCCGGCTGGCTATCTTCCTTCGATCATGAAACGACTTCTGGTTGCGTTGTTGGCACTGGCTCTGTTCGCCCCCAACGTCTGCGGGCGTACCGGCGTTAAGGCTGCATCCACATTCGATTCCTACCGTCCAATAGGAGAGACTCGCCTTTGGACCTTTGTTCATCGTGATTCGACTTTGGGCCGTTTGATTTCAACTGTCACTCGCTCGAAAACCATCGACGGCATAGGTGGGTTCGTCATAGAAGAGCGGTTGGGGCTGGATTATTTCCGTATGCGCGGACTGATGAAATACCAGTTGGTCGGTGAACAGTTCGTCTCGGAATCGGGCAGTTATCTCGGTAGCGACCTGACGATTACAGTCGACGATCAGTCATCGCAGATGAAACTAGAGCGCGACGGAGCGACGATAACTGGCTTTATTGAACGAGCGGGATCGCAAGCTCCGTTCGAACAAACCGTCGACCGCTCGTTCTTTGCCCTTGGCGCCAACCTGCTCGACCAAATGGAGTTGTTCCTGGCCATGCGGGACATCGAGGTCGGTGAAATGATCGAAGACTCTGTTTTTGTTCCTCAGGACGGAGTGAATGCGCTTTTTCAAGGTGTGGTCGAGGAGTTTCTGTATCTCGAATTGTATCAAGGCGTGTTCGATTCTGTCTTTGTAATTCAAGTTAGTCAGCCGCAACAGTATCGACTTTACTTAACCCCCGATCATCGATTAGTTCGCGCTGATATCGGAACCGAACGGCTTCGGGCATATCTTGATCTGGTGAGAAAACCGCTCCCAAAAAAGCGACCGGCACAGCCGCAAGTCACCCTTCGCAAGGCGGTTCTGGCCTCGCCTCATATCATAGTCTACGTTATTGTGGCTGCTCTATGCGGGCTCTTCTATACTGGCCGTGCCTATCGTAATTCTATTCTCTATGTTGCGCTGATCTTCGGCGGTATTGCGGCGATGGCGATACCGTATGTCCAGATTCCTGTTCAGTTATACCTGTTGGGCGATGCGTTTGTGCCGTCTGCCTCCGGTGGAGGACGACCGCTTCTTGCGACCATGCTACCTGCTTTATCAGCCGGGTTGATTCAGGAATTGCTCAAACTTGGTCTGCTGATTGCAGTTGTCATGCTGGCTTCGCCGAGGGAGTATCTGTACAAATCGTTAGGTGTCACTGTTGCATTGGGATTCGGTCTTGTCGAGGCTGCATACCTGGTCACTCTGATAAGCCCCATACCATTACTTTCTTGGAATCTGCTGGAGCGGCTTTTCCTGATCCTCTACCACGTCACTGCCGGTGCCTTGATCGGATATGCTCTATCACGGGGATATAAGGCGGTTGTGATCTGGCTGGCAGTGCTCATTGCAGTAAACAGCCTATGGCGCTATCTGCCAATTCTCGTGCAGCAGGGAAAGGCCAGCCCGGAAGTATTGTCTCTGGCCACATCGTTCATGACCATCGTTCTGGTGGGTACTGCTTTGATCCTGTTCAGGAGAGACCAGGCGAGCCGCTCTGATTGACCAACCTGACAGGGCAACGGGCAGCGAGCACTGCCCGGACCTGCAAGTTTCGAATTGGCGATGTTCTTCTAGCTGATAGGCGGGCCGTTTGTTTCGTTCTCTTTCAAATGTCGTGACGCTACCGCGTAGTAGACAAAGAAACCGATTCCGGCAAACAGAAAAATCAGGCCAAATGTCCCTTCATCGGAGAGGTAGAACCAGCCGAACTGACGAACCAGCAGGGCCAGGCCGATTCCTATCAAAACCATTCCCCACTTGAGGTTGGACAATACGCGTCTCGAACCGTAATCGGCAAACAGGTATTTTGCCTTTTCATCAACCATCCCATGTCTTATCAACTCGCCTCGCGTCTTGGCATCGGTGCCGAGTTTGACCAGGGCAACAATAGCGGAAAAGACGACAGTTACTATAAGCACTTCCTGCATAACAAATCTCCTTGCAGTTTCCGTGTTCTGCCCTACCTGACCAGTGAGCTTGACCAAAGTTGCAGATATTTCCGGACAACGTTTTTGCAACATCTTTTGGGCTGATTTGTCGTATAGATGTGTTAGGTGAATACCTTAGAAGACAGACTACTGGTCGAAGCAGTGGTGGCCGGAGAAAAGCAGGCATTCTGCCAGCTGGTAGAGCAGTTCCAGAGACTGGTGAGCCACATAGTTTTTCAGATAGTATCCGAGCGTGAGGATCGCGAAGACCTGTGTCAGGAAGTCTTTATGAAAGTGTACAAACATATTTCAAGCTTTGAGTATCAATCCAAACTATCGACCTGGATAGGGCGAATCGCCTACAATGCCAGTTTGAACTACCTCCAGAAGAAGCGGATTCCGCTGGTTGCCGATCTGGTCGACAGTTCTGCTGCTTCCGTGGACAGTTTTGCTTCCGAAAACGTCCTCCCCGACGAGTTTGCCAGACGAAGCGATGTGGCAGCTATCCTGCGCCGACACATTAACTGCCTGCAGCCACAGTACAGGACAATCGTGACGCTCTACCATCTTGATGACATGAGTTACCACGAAATCGCCGAGATAACTGGCCTGCCCGACGGCACCGTGAAGAGCCACCTGTTTCGCGCCCGCAAACAACTCAGGGAGAGTCTTTCGAAGCATTACACGCGGGAGGAGTTGTGCGCCTGAATCATCTCACCGACAGGGAAATCCAGGAGTATATAGATAGAGAAACATGCCATGAAACCGGCGACATTCCCAGCCACCTCACCTGTTGTGCCAAGTGTCAGCAGCATATGAGAGAATACCGGAATCTCTACCTTGCCCTTAAGGATGACAGCGGATTCGATCTTCCGCCCGATTTTGCAGCAACAGTTGCAGACAGGGCTACTGCCCAACCAGCGATCCGCCGGGAAATACACGTATGGACACTGGCCGCTCTTGGCGCAGCGATTTCAGCAGTCGTCTTGCTGTACCTTGCAGGATGGCAGTCTCTTGTCGGCTCAGCGCTGACCCGGGGAAAACCGTTTCTTGCCGTTGTCGATCGATTGACTAATCTCGTTCACAATCAACTGTCCGCCTATGACGGCAATATAAACATACTTCTGTTTGCTGCAGCAGTTCTGCTAGTATTCTCTCTGCTCGAACGCCTCTTCAAGCTGTCTGCAAACAGGCGCTTCATGATTTAGACTTGCTCACTGATATCTTCCGGCTTGTTGAAAAGCCCTTGTAGGGCGCGACCTTCGGACATACCTTGTCCGCCTATGAGTCGCCCTGTTGAGCAGAAGATTACCAATCGAACCAATGGGGGCGGGGCCTATGAGCGAAGTCGCCTTGAGGTTGAGTACATTTCAAGAGCACAGGCAACGCCCGATACCTACCGCGAGCTGGGATTTCGCTGCGGGCTTGAGGTCCATCAGCAATTGCTCACAAAAAACAAGCTATTCTGCAACTGTCCGGCCGGCATCTACCAGCAGCTCGACGAATACGATGCCGAAATTGTTCGACACATGCGACCAACCCTCAGCGAACTTGGAGAATATGACGGCACAGCCCTCATGGAGTTCAAGACACGAAAGACTATTCTCTATCGATTAAACAACAAGACAGCCTGCACCTACGATATCGACGACACACCGCCGTTTGGCCTGAACAGGCAGGCACTGAGCATCGCGCTTGAAATAGCCCTGATGCTCAAGACCAGCATAGTCGGTGAACTGCACATCATCCGCAAGCAGTATCTTGATGGTTCTATCCCTACCGGCTTTCAGAGAACGGGTATCATCGGCATCGATGGAAGCATCAAGCTGACTGACAGGACTGTAACCATAACACAGATAAGCATAGAAGAGGATTCCTGCCGCGAGGCTTCAGATATCGGACATATGCGCGTATACGCTACCGATCGACTGGGAATGCCGCTGATCGAGACAGTAACTCATCACGATATGCTCACTCCCGACCAAGTAGCCGAAGTGGCTCAGCACTTGCGGTTCTTGGTAAGAAGTTCCGGCAAGGTTCGGACAGGTTTGGGTGCCGCTCGGCAGGACGTCAATGTCAGCATTACAGGTGGAACGCGAGTCGAGATCAAGGGAGTGGCGAGTATTCGACGAATCCCAGAACTGACACACAACGAGGCATTCCGGCAGAAATCCCTGTTGGCAATTCGTGACCAGTTGCTTATTCGCGTATCCGAACCGAAGGTGTGGAAGCCGTCAACAGTCAGCCTCAACGACTCACCCCAATTGACAGCATCATTGCCACTGTCAGACAGCGGGGATGCCGATTGCCATGTCGTAGGAGTGAACTTGCCGCAATTCGGCGGACTGCTCTCGCACTTTACACAGCCCGGTAGGACCTTTGCCGACGAGATCAGCGATAGACTGAAAGTCATCGCCTGCCTCGGACGGCCCAACCTTGTCCATTCTGAACAGGCCGATCCCGGGTTGGCGCCGGACTCGCTGGCTGCCCTGCGTCAATGCCTCGATGCTCGTGACAGCGACGCTCAGATAGTCGTGTGGGCGAGTAGCGACGATATCACCACAGCGCTGGAGACAATCGAGGAACGGTGCCTTCTGGCCTTCGACGGAGTTCCGTCGGAAACGAGGCAGGCGCGTGCTGATGGCACAACGCACTTTGAGCGGGTGCTTCCCGGTCCGAACCGAATGTATCCCGATACCGACTCACTGCCGATTTCCATCAGCGAGGAGCAGATTAGCTCGTGCAGTTCATCTCTCCCGACCGACCTGTCTGATCGGATTGAGCAGCTCGAGAGGTGGCACGTTCCCCACGACTGTCGCCCGTTTTTGCTCAGGAAGAATCTTGTGCCGCTGGTGGACAGCCTGGCCGAATCCACAACGTGGAGTCCACTGTTCGTTGCAAAACTATTTGGTCAACGAGCTAAGAAACATATTGAACAGAACCGATCCGGTACTGTCACTCGTATCAGTGAGCTTGTGTGCTTGGTGCACAGGCGCGGGCTCAATCAGGAAGTAGCTGCTGACCTCATCCGGAGAGTCTGTTCACAGTTGGAATGCGATATAGAAAAGTTCGTTGCTCTGTATCCATCAGGGGAAATGCCCCCCAACGATCTCAGGGATCGCATTCGAGTTGTGCTGAAATCGTACAAGTCCAATCGTCCCGTTGAAAATAGTGGAGCGCGTATAGATTTCGTTATGGGGCAACTGCGAACAGATATGATTGGACGAATGCCTATGCGAGACGTCAGAAAAGTAGTGGAACAGGAAGTCGGCCATGTCTGATCTGTACAAAGGATATCGTGGAGCGGCTCTGAAAATGCTTCAGGAGAAGTCTGTCCGTGTGTGGGGTGAGGCCGAGGTGCTATCTACCAGAGGGAAGTTTCGCGGTATTGTGCTGCCGAGATCAGAGAGCGACGACGACAAACACATCGTGTTGAAACTTGCCTCCGGC
>JBHHVC010000183.1:0-5866 GCA_046754125.1 Candidatus Zixiibacteriota bacterium | reverse complement strand
TGTGACAAAATGGTCACCTAGCCAGCAGGCCCTAATACGGTCTGTCCAAGGCCATATTTCATATGACCGATGAATGTAGTACTGTCAAAGCTTCGTATGGAACTATAAGAACGCAAGGTAGTATGATCTCAAGGTATTGTGAAGATTGACTTTGTAAAGTAATTGCAATATGTTAGCCTCGAAGATGAGATTGAAACTAACATACAAGATCGTTACTTGGTTGACTATAGCACTTTTTACTCCCCTGGCAGTTCTTTCGTTTAGCGGACAAGTGCTTTGTGTCGGTGAGGACAATCATATGCAACTTGAATCATCCGGTGATTCTTGTTGCGGTCTTGACATTGCACGTTTGGACCCGACCGATTCAATTGACCACGGCAGTGGACAGCCCGGTTGCGGTGACTGCGGTGACTTGGATCTTGGCCACATCGGCTCTATTCGGCGCCTCTCGCGATCGGTCAAAGCGCCGGAAACGACGGTCGTGGTAGATCTAGTTCGGTCAGTTGCTACGACACCCTGTACAAATTGTCCGAGCAATCTGACTCTCAGGGATAAACATCTGCTTGCCATGAAGCAGTCCCGATTCTCTTTTCTTACATCTATCCTGGTCTGTTGATTCCCGTCCCGTAGCCTATTCTCGTCCTGTGTATGTAGCGGCTCACTTGGTGTCCGGCTAACAGGATATTCTCTGAATAAATGAAACTCGATTGAACTGCATCCATTGCAGGAGACTTGTATGATATACAAACTTAAGAACCTCTTTTCTTGCAGCCTCTTTGTGACGATTCTACTTGCGGTCTCGGGATTTGCCGGAGACCAAGTCTCCGGTGAGCAATGGCAGGACCCATTTCCATCGGCTCGTGAACGATACCAATCATCGCCTGATTCATTGAAACTCAACCAAGTGCTAAGTCTTGTAGCTGCGGCTAATCCATCGCTCAAAGCGGGTCTTAAGAGAATTGAGGCGGCTGAAGGCTTGATGATGCAGGCTGGCCTATGGCCCAACCCCGAACTTGAGGTGGAGGTAGAGGAAGTCGGCTGGGACGCTCCGGGTCTTCAGGAGTCGGAAATCACCGTCCTGCTTAGCCAGGAAATACAACTTTGGGGCAACAGAAGAAATCGAAGGCTGGTAGCGCGGCGAGAGTTCGAGGCCACTCAACTGCAGACACAAGTCACAGCCTTTGATATTCACGCAATAGCAGTTGAACGATACTACACACTCAGTCATGCCCAACGACGTGTCGCGCTGGCTCAGGAATCCGTTGACCTGGCCACTGACATAGCAGAATCGGCCAGAGCACGAATAGATATGGGCGCGTCGATGCTGTCGGAACTGTTGCTTGGCCAGTTGGAAATTGAGATTGCTGCGCTGGAATTGGCGGACGCAATGGCTGATTTGGAAACAGCAAGGACCGAACTATCCTCGCTCTGGCAAGGCGATGCTTCAGAGATTGTTGCTGCAAATGTCGATTTTGATCCAGCTGTCCTGAAGCGAATAGAAGCCTTGCAGTCATTGCTCAATGGTAGCCGCGACGTACGCTTTTTGGAGGCCGAAACATCTCTTGCTGATGCAGAGCTCAATCTCCAACGGTCCGGATCGAAGCCTAGTATCTCAATCAGCGGGGGCTATAAGCGGATCGAAGCGGATGGATTTAATAGTTTCGTGCTCGGAGTCGGGCTTCCCCTACCGTTTCTTGACCGAAATCAGGGGAGCATAAGAGCACTGGAGGCGCGCAAGGACGCACTCAGGCTATTGCGTCAACAGGCTCTGGTGACTTCCAGAGTTGAATTCGAGACTTCCAAACGTCGAATCGAGCAACAGACAACGCGCTATCATGCGATCAAGACGCGGGTTCTACCCAAGGCAGAGGAAGCATATCTTTCCCTCAAGAGCGCATACGAGAAAGGGAGGCTACCCTACTCCACGTTATTGGAAGCGCAGCGAATGCTGTTAGATTTGCGTTTTGAGCAAAACGACATCGAATTAAGCATTAGGCGGGAGACCGGAGCAATAGAGCGCCTGCTCGGAGTAACAATCCAATGACTACCTACCATTTGAGGACAAAAGTGATGACAACTGTATCATATACGGGTCGGGTATCTAAGTCCCTGGTCCTGCCCTGCCTGCTTGCGATTGTGTTTTGGGCCACGCCGGTTTCGGGCCAAGTCGATGATAACTCGGACCACGGAGAAACCAATAATCACGATACTACGAAGATGCAACCTGCCGAAGGCGATCATGTTGACCACGAGGTAGACGGTCAAGATGATCATGAGGACGTTGTGAAGCTCACTCAATCAGAGTTGGACGAATTCGGAATCGAGCTGTCCACTGCTGGTTCGGGCACTCTCCGAATAGAAGTAACAGTACCCGGAGAAGTCGTGGTGAATTACGACAAACTCGCACATATAGCACCGAGATTTTCCGGCGTTGTCAAACAGGTCAACAAGCACTTAGGGGATCGGGTCAGAACCGGCGATGTGCTCGCAGTCATAGAGAGCAATGAGGGGTTGGTCCCCTACGAGATTAAGTCTCTTCTGGACGGCACTGTTATCGAAAAGCACATCACTATTGGGGAAGTTCGCTCCGAGGAGGAGCCTGCTTTTGTAATAGCCGACCTCGACACGGTTTGGGTGAATCTCTCAATCTACCAGATGCACTTGCCATTTGTACGAGTGGGCCAGCAAGTGACTGTCTCATCCGGGCAGGAATTTGCGGATGCAAGGGGGAGAATATCTTACCTGTCACCTATTGTTGATGAGCATACTCGCACAGCCACCGCCAGGGTCGTTTTGTCCAACCACCGTGGAAACTGGAGGCCAGGTCTTTTTGTAGAGGGAAAAATTGTCGCGAACGAAGAACCGGTCTCCATTCTGGTTTCGAAATCATCTTTGCAGAAGTTCGAAGGCAATGATGTTGTATTCGTAAGCACACCCGAGGGACTAGTGCCTGTTCCAGTGAGAATCGGCCGTGTTGATCAGTCTTCTGCTGAGATACTCTCCGGATTGGCATCCGGGCAGAAGTATGTCAGCAAGGGCGGATTCACGCTCAAGGCAGAACTTGAAAAAAGCTCGCTCAGCGGCGGTCATAGCCACTAGGGCGACGAGGTAAGCCAAAATGATAGATAGAATCATCCAGCTATCGCTTAAGAACCGCCTATTGTTGCTGGTTCTCGGCGCCATGGTCATGGCAGGCGGGTATTTCAGCTACACTCAGCTACCCGTTGACGCGTTTCCAGATGTGTCACCCAACCTTGTCCAGGTGTTTACGATAACCGAAGGGTTAGCTCCAGAGGAGATAGAGCAGTATATCACTTATCCGGTCGAAGCCGCGATGAACGGGTTGCCGGGGATCTCGAAAATCCGATCGGTCTCCAATTTCGGGCTGTCAGTCGTCAATGTCTACTTCAAAGATGATGTTGACATCTATTTTGCGCGGCGCCTTGTTGACGAACGACTGCAGGAGGCACGTGAACAGATTCCTGAAGGATTCGGCGAGCCTGCCATGGGTCCCATATCGACTGGCATGGGGTTGATACTCTTTTACTATCTGGAAGATGAGACCGGGACTTACTCTCTGGAAGAACTGCGGAGCATCCAGGACTGGTTGGTTAAGTTCCATTTACAGACAGTCCCCGGTGTGACAGAAGTCTTGGGAATCGGTGGATATGAAAAGCAGTTTCACATCAACGTACACCCCGAGGGGCTTCTTCGCTATGATGTATCATTGTCGGAACTCATCGAGACAATACGCGCCAATAACCTGAATGTCGGAGCACAGTTCATTGAACGTGACGAAGAGGAGTTGATAGTGCGTTCGGTGGGGCTTGCCTACACGATCGACGACCTCAGAAACATCGTAGTCAAATCTGAAGATGGAACGCCAATCTTTCTGAGTCAGATTGCTGACATTGAAATCGGCGGAGCGATCCGTCGTGGCGTCCAGACATACAATGGCGTTAGGGAAGTTGTGTCAGGAATGGTCGTCAAACTGTTTGGAGCCAATTCTTCGACGGTAATCGAATCTGTAGAGTCAAAGATGGAGGAGATCAACAAGCTCCTTCCCAAAGGAATCAAGATCATTCCCTACTACGAACAGAAAACACTGGTTGCAGCGTGCGTACAGACAGTAACTAAGGCCCTGCTCGAAGGAATGGTTCTGGTTATCATAATTCTGATGGCCTTCCTTGGAGGGTTTCGACCAAGTCTAGTGGCTGCAATCTCGATACCGTTTTCGGTTCTCTTTGCTTTTATTGGCATGAAGCAATTCGGCATTTCGGCCAATCTGATGTCGTTCGGTGGTCTGGCCATAGCAATCGGCATGCTTGTCGATGGCTCTGTAGTGATGGTCGAGAACACCGAACGATTGTTGCATTGCGCAGAACCGTCAGAGTCACGATTGCACGTCGTCTCCCGCGCCTGCATTGAAGTGGGCAGACCTATTGCTTTTGCAATACTCATTATTATTGTCGTCTTTCTACCGCTGTTCACTCTGTCGGGCGTGGAGGGTAAGACATTCAAGCCGTTGGCCTACACGGTAGCCTTGGCTATGCTTGGTTCGCTACTGTTTGCGTTGTTGATTGCACCTGTACTATCTTCGCTTCTCATGCGACGACCGAAAAAGGGACGCGGATCATCTGACGGGAACGAAAAGGGATTGATTCGGTGGCTTCTTATTCCCTATCGGCCCGTTCTACGATTCCTGATTGCCCGACGTATCCTTGCCTTGATACTTGCTGTCATGATAATAGTCGTGGGAGGGGTGATCTATCCCCAGCTTGGGTCCGAATTCACACCAACACTACAGGAAGGAACTCTTGTTCTTCGATTGACTATGGCTCCGTCCATTGCCTTGACAGAGAGTACACGCATAACTCTTATAGTTGAGCGCCGTCTGATGGAGATAGGCGACATCACCGGCGTTGTTACTCGAATAGGACGTGGAGAGGTTGGAGCACATACGGATCCGGTTAACAGCGCAGAAATGTATATTCTTCTTAAGCCGCGGGATGAATGGGCCTCTGCGAGCACACAGGAAGAGTTGCAGGATCATATTCGCGATCAAATCGGCAATATCCCCGGCGTACTGACCAACTTCACGCAGCCGATCCAGATGACAGTCGATGAACTCCTGGAGGGCGTGCGTGCCGAATTGGCGATCAAAGTCTTTGGTGATGATTTGGATTCGCTGAAAGCAAAAGCGGATGAGATTGCGCAGATTGTCAGCGAGGTCCCCGGTGCTGCGGACGTACAACCAGATCAGGTGTCGGGAACGCCACAATTGCTAATGCGAATCGATCGTCAGGCAATCGCGCGTTACGGGATCAATGTTGCTGATGTACAGGAAGTTGTTCAGGCGGCAGTAGGTGGCGAGATTGCCGGACAGATATTCGAGGGAGTCAAGCGTTTTGATATTCGCGTCAGGTTTGACAAGTCGCATCGTGACACACCCGAAGCGATTGGGCAAATCTTGGTCCAGTCTCCTGATGGTGCATGGATTCCATTGCACGAATTGGCTTCAATAGAACAGATCGTTGGACCAAGACAGATCACTCGTGAAAACAACCAGCGGTTTATTACTATCCAGTGCAATGTCACCGGCCGGGATATCACATCATTTGTCAAAGATGCCCAGGAGGCGATTGACACCGGAGTGGATTTGCCTGCTGGCTATTTCACGATCTGGGGCGGACAGTTCCGCCTTCAGCAGGAAGCAAACAAGAGACTGGCTGTGGTCATTCCGATAACCCTGCTCTTTGTCTTCTTCCTGCTGTTCACCAGCTTCAATTCGCTCAAGAACTCGCTTCTGATTCTGCTGAATCTACCTCTAGCGCTCGTAGGAGGCATTGTTGGGCTGTGGATAACC
>JBHHVC010000182.1:0-5874 GCA_046754125.1 Candidatus Zixiibacteriota bacterium | reverse complement strand
GCGTGAACAGGTGTTTCGAACCGTCGTGGTGGGAGCGAAACTCCACACCGTCGTCAGTGACTCGGGAAATGTCCTTCAATGAGAAAACCTGAAAACCGCCACTGTCAGTAAGAGTAGGTTTGTTCCAGCCATTGAACTTGGCCAGTCCGCCCTGCGAGCGCACTATTTCGTGACCCGGGCGGAGATACAGGTGATAGGTATTTCCGAGGATGATTTCGGCGCCGATCTGGTCCAGATGTTCGCAAGTCAGTCCTTTTACTGCGCCACTCGTTCCGACAGGCATGAAACAGGGTGTTGACTTCACCTCGGCGGGCAGCACCGTCACTGCAACTAATGGTCATCATATGGAATCTGGGTCAGCCGACTACTACCCGGTCAACTCGTCCAATGCCGCTTGTATAGTAGAGACTCCGGACACCTGCATGTGGGGCTGGGCCAGTTTGTCTGCATTAACCGCCGGAAGGACTACACGCTCGAAGCCCATTCGTTGCGCTTCGCAGACTCGGCGGTCAGCCATCGACACGCCTCGCACCTCGCCGGAAAGCCCGACCTCACCCACTACGACAGTACCGATCGGAACTGGCCGATTGAGCAGCGACGAAGTCAGGGCAGTCATTATGGGAAGGTCCAGAGCCGGTTCAGACAGGCGCAGTCCGCCAGTGACAGAAACGAAGCAGTCGTTGCCTGCCATAGGGTAATCGCACCGCTTTTCGAGAATCGCCAGAAGCACTGCCAGCCGTTTGCTGTCAAATCCGTTGGCGACCCGCTGAGAGGTGCCGTAGTTCGAAGGAGTCACCAGTGCCTGCACTTCGATGAGGATCGGCCGGTTTCCCTCACAAATCGCTGTCACCACCGCACCTGACCGGGACTGTGAGGCATGATCGGAGAGAAAGAGCGACGACGGATTTGACACTTCCGCAAGTCCTTCCGGTTTCATTTCGAAAACGCCTATTTCCGCAACTGATCCGAATCGATTTTTGGCCGCCCGCAGCAATCGATACTGATGGCTGGAATCTCCTTCGAACTGCAACACCGTATCGACCATGTGCTCCAGTACTTTGGGTCCGGCCACAACCCCCTCTTTTGTTACGTGGCCGATGAGAAACAGGGCGATATTGCCTGACTTGGCTGTTTCAATCATCTGCTGTGCCGACTCTCGGACCTGAGCAACAGTTCCCGGCGGGGAATCGAACTGCCCACTCGCAACTGTCTGAATTGAATCGATCATTACGACACCGTACGATCCGCTACCTATCGCCTGCAAGATCGTCTCCAGAGATGTCTCGTTGAGCACGGTGATCCTGTCCCCGGTAACTCCAAGTCTGGCAGAACGGAGCTTGAGTTGCGACAATGATTCCTCGCCAGTGACATACAGGACTTGTGACCCGGTTGTGCCATACGCGTCGGCAGCTTGAAGCATAAGTGTTGACTTGCCGATCCCAGGATCACCGCCGAGGAGGACAGTCATTCCGGGCAACAGGTTTCCGCCAAGCACACGGTCAAACTCGACAATCCCGCTTTGAAGCCCTGCCCGTCGTGCTGTCTCAATCTCTGAAAGCAACACTGTCTTTGCCGACTTGGTTTGAGTGCGCTTGCTGCTGCGCGATGGCAATCGCTCTTCAACCAGGCAGTTCCACTCATTGCACTCGCGGCACTGCCCCTGCCACCTCGGATGTTGGGTGCCGCATCGAGTGCAATAGTAAGCTGTCCTGATCCTGCGCGAAGTAACCATAGTCAGACAGTCACCGGCCCTACGGAACTTCCGGTAATAAACTGACGCACAACCGCGTCGTCGCTGGCCCGAATCTCGTCGGGGCTGCCGTCGAAGCGCACGCTGCCATCATATATCATGATAATTCGCTGACCAATCTTGTAGGCGGAAGTCATATCATGCGTCACCGTAATCGATGTTACGTTCAGCTTTTGGTGCAAGTCAACGATCATGCGGTTGATCATATCTGCAGTGATAGGATCAAGCCCGGTCGTTGGTTCGTCGTAGAGCAGAACTTCCGGATTTGTAGCGATAGCTCGGGCCAGTCCGACCCTTTTGCGCATCCCTCCCGACAGTTCCGACGGCCGTTTCCAGTAAGTATCTTCCAGAGCTACCATTTTCAGTTTTTCCATGACTTTTTCGTGTACCTCCGAATCAGTATGCATACGTGATTCGGTCAAGCCGAGTCCGACATTTTCTTCGACAGTCATCGAGTCAAAGAGGGCCGCCGACTGAAACAACATCCCTATGCGACCGCGCAGGCTGGCCAACTGTGATGTTGTGGCTGACGGGATATCGACACCATCAAAAGACACCGTCCCGCTATCCGGCCCCATCAGGCCGATCAGGTGCTTGAGTAAGACCGACTTGCCGCAACCGGACTGACCAATGACTACAATCGATTCGCCGCTCCCGACGCCGAAATCAAGGCCGCTGAGGACGCGATTGCCCTCGAACGATTTATGCAATTGTCGTATCTGGATTAACTGAGTTGTCATTCCATCATAACCTGAACAGCAGGATAGCGAATATGAAATTGAACATCAGTATAAGTACCGACGAAACCACTACCGATGTCGTTGTTGCTCTTCCGACGCCCTGTGCCCCTCCCCGCGTGTTAAAGCCCTCGTAACAACCTACCAATCCGATCACCAGGCCGAAGACTGATGCCTTTATCTCACCGTTGATAAAATCAATCAACTTAAAAGAGCTACGAAATCCGTCCAAAAAAGTCTCAGAAGATACGTTGACTCCAAGCATTGACACCAACAGGGCGCCGGTGATCGCCACAAAGTCCGATAACATCACCAGGAACGGCAACATGAAAAGACAGGCAAGAACTCTCGGCATAACAAGATATCGAACCGGGTTGATACCAATCGATTCGAGCGCATCGATCTGTTCAGTGACCCGCATGGTGCCAAGCTCGGCTGTTATTCCCGCACCCACGCGACCGGCGAATACAAGCGCGGATAGGACCGGGGCCAACTCAATAACGACAGCCTTGCCCACAGCCTGGCCGAGCAGGCGCAGAGGCGCTCCGATAAACTTGAACTGGTAGGCGGCTTGCCAGGCTGAAACAGCTCCGACAAAAATAGATATGACGACAATAAGCGGTAGGGACTTTATGCCTATTGAATAGAATTGTTCAAAGATGATCTTTCGCGAATGATGGATTTTGCCGAGTGACAGTCCAAACCGACCGAGGAGCAGAACCAGCCCGCCCAAACGGTCAAAGAAGTTGACCGCTCGCCGACCGATTCGATGCAGACCTACGTCCATACTCAGATTCAGAACGGCAGAGGGCCGTGCCCGCTGGGCTCGTCGTGATCGTCAGGAACGTCATGACCGGCGCTGCGATATTCCGGGGCCAGTTCCTCAAAACGAGTCAGTTCTTTGACAAAGGCCAGTTCCACTTTACCTGTCGGACCATTTCGCTGTTTGGCTACAATTATGTTGGCCTTGCCGACCTTTGTGTCTCGTGGTCCCTTAGCCGTGTCCTCCATGCGTTCCTCTCTCGACATGTAGAACTCGGGGCGATGAACAAACATGACGACGTCGGCATCCTGTTCAATAGCGCCCGATTCTCGCAGGTCTGAGAGTTGGGGTATCCGGTCGCCACCACGCTGCTCCACCTGACGGGAAAGTTGAGAAATTGCAATTACCGGGATACTCAGCTCTTTGGCCAGCGCCTTGATGCCGCGCGAGATTGTGGCGATTTCCTGTTGGCGGTTTTCGTATCGCCCTGAGGCCGCCATAAGCTGTATGTAATCAACAATGATCAAAGAGACATCATGATTCGACTTGAGCCTGCGCGCTTTGGCCCGCATCTGCAAGGTCGTCAAAGTCGGTGAATCATCTACGAATAGAGGTGCCTGGGACAAAATGTTACCAGCCGTAGTCAGGCTGGGCCATTCATCTTCCCTGAGCCGTCCCGAACGCAAGCGGTGTTGATTCAAACGTGCCCTGCCACAAAGCAGGCGAAGCACGAGCTGCTCTTTGGACATTTCGACGGAGAACATGCCGACGCCCTTTTTGGTCGAGGTTGCTATATGCTCGGCTATGTTCATAGCCAGCGAAGTCTTTCCCATTGAAGGACGACCGGCGATGATAATCAGGTCTCCACCATGCAAACCGAGAGTTAGTTTGTCCAGTTCTCCGAAACCGGTAGGCAGACCCAGCAGGCCGCCATCGCTAACATCCATTTCCCCGATATGTTCAAGGGTGTCGCCGACCAGCTTGCGAATGGGAAGGAATCCCTGACGAATCCGTTGCTGGGCAATTCGAAAGATATTGCTCTCCGCCTCGTCGAGAAGGTCTTCTACCGGCCGCTCCTCCCGGTAACTGGTGCGGGTGATCTCATTCGTGGTGCTGATTAGTTGACGAAGTAACGATTTCTCAAGGACAATTCCTGCGTGGGATTCAATGTTGGCAGTGGAGGCTACTCCCTCGGCCAGTTCCACCAGGTAGACACGGCCTCCCGCCTTTTCGAGATTGCCCTGCTTGCGCATTTCGTTTGCAACCGTAGTTATGTCGCATGGCTGATTAGAGTTATACAAATCAACTGCGGCCTGAAATATCAGGCGGTGCCTTTCGGTGTAAAACGTGGTAGCAGTGTCAAATGTCTCAAGAACATACCCCAGCGCTTCACTATCTTTCAGAACAGCGCCAAGTACCGCCCGCTCGGCGTGCATATCCTGCGGAGGTTGAAGGTGGTCGACGTCCTTATTGGTCTGTGTGCGGTAGGCCATCATACTATGCTGTCGTAGCGGGCTTTGAGCATTTGCATATCTTCCCAGGTGTCTCGCTTGTACTGTTGGAAGCGGAGCAGCGCGGCGGGGTGATAAGTTACCAGCAGAGGAACCCCTTCGTATTCATGCCACTTCTTACGCAGACGTCCAAGCGGTGTAGTTGTTTTCAGCAGTGCCTGGGCGGCAATGCGGCCGAGGGCGCATATCAGTTTCGGCTGAATCAGATGTACCTGTGCGCGCAGGTACTCAAAGCACTGTTCCATTTCATCCGGCTGAGGATCGCGATTATTGGGAGGGCGGCATTTGAGAATGTTGGCTATGTACACTTCTTGTCGTGATAACTGTATGGCGGCCAGAATACGATCGAGCAACTGTCCGGCGCGCCCTACGAACGGTTCGCCCAGCCGGTCCTCATCGGCTCCCGGCGCCTCGCCAATAAAGAGCAGGTCGGCATCGGTTCGCCCGACACCGTAAACGAATTTGTTGCGTGTCTTCCCCAGATCGCACCGCTGGCAATCGCAGATCGCGCTGCGATGTACTTCAAGCGATTCGTATTCGGTAGGTCTGGTCGGTAGTGTCATGGCTGCTGCCTGCTCTTCCACATTGCTGATGTCCGATGCCGGTATGCCGCCCGGAGGGATGGCTAACGACGTAGTCATGTCCTGCCGATCCGGACGGATCACTGCTTCGCCCATGCCCAGATCGATTTGAGCCTGCAGGGCCAGGCGAATCATGTGCGCGAGATCGGTCGGTTTTTCTCTCATACCCAAGAACGTTAAAGGTGCAGTGTAGTCTACAGCAAGGACGCGACCTTTTCAAGCAGTTTTCGGGCCAGTTCTGCTTTGGGGGCAGGTCCGAGGTCTTCCTGCCGTCCGGAGGCAAACAGAATCGACAGTTCGTTGGTGTCGACATCGAAACCAGTGTGCTCCCCGACATAATTCAGCACGATCATGTCAAGCGCCTTGTCGACCAGTTTCTTTCGTGCCTTAGCCAGACCGTTGTCGGTTTCGAGCGCAAAGCCTTCTTCTTCCTCGCCGCCGCCGATTTTCTGGTAGTCCCAGACGACGTCTTCCAGCGGGAACGGAATCTGCTGCTTCGCCTCGAAGTTGACGATATCGGGGATCTTCTTGG
>JBHHVC010000181.1:0-5979 GCA_046754125.1 Candidatus Zixiibacteriota bacterium | reverse complement strand
ATCCGCCTCAAATCGACCTGTACCTTCGCCACTACGGTAATGCCGATATGTGCGAAGCCTACCCAGCAGTCACGCCCAAGATAGATCTGACCCTTCTTGCCGAGCACTATCGCGACCAATTCGGTGGCGGCGGAGAGCTTCAGCTAAACGTCTTCGGCTATTTGCCTGACGAACCGGAAGAGTTTCATAGCGTTATGTACACAATTGCCGACTAAGGAATGCCGTCCCGCCTCGATAGGTTCGTTTGCCGCGGGTCGCTTTTCCCAAGCGTCGCGCGAAAAACCTTTTGCCTTCTGGTCATGATTCCGCTAACATAAGTGGTTTGGCCGGGATGTTCCCGGTACTTAACTGTCTGGAACGGCAAATTGCTGAGGATTCGATGGAATTGTACTATAATGGCAGCGCGGTTGAGTTTGACTCCCCCCTGCCGGTAATCCCGCTTCGCGATGTGGTGGTGTTTCCGCACATGGTCTACCCGCTCCTGATCGGGCGGGAACACACAATCAATGCCCTGAACGCAGCTATGGATTGTGACAAAATTGTATTGCTGGTGGCTCAAAGGCAAGCTGGAATCGACATTCCAAAGCAGGCCGATCTGTTCGATACCGGTGTGGTAGCCCGCGTATTGCAGGTCATGAAGATGCCAAACGGGACTTTCAAAGTCCTTGTCGAGGGGATGGTCCGCGCTGCCGTAGTGCAGTACAGCGACCAAAACGACTACCTGGCGGCCGACTTCATGACCATCCAACTCGACTCCGGACCGACAGATCGAGAAACCGAGGCACTGTCCCGTACTGTTCGAGAGGCATTTGCCGACTATGTTCGCTTGAACAGGCGAATTCCGGACGAAGTGCTGGTCACACTAGCGTCACTGGAAGAATACGATCAGCAGATCGATACTATAGCTGCGCACATCCTGCAAAAGATTGAAACACGGCAGCAATTATTGGAGGCGTCTACTGTTACCAAGGCGTTTCGGATTCTCGACGAGATTCTCAAGGAAGAAATAGAGATTCTAAAGATAGAGCACAAGATCGATGGATCGGTACGCGAGTCGATGTCGCGTAGTCAGCGAGAGTTCTACCTGCAACAGCAACTCAAGGCAATCAAGGACGAACTTGGCCAATTCGATGAGGCCAGCGCCGAGGTAGACGACCTGTATGCCAAGCTCGAAGGAAATGACTATCCTCCTGCGGTAAGGGCACGAGCTGAAGAAGAGATCAATCGTCTTTCCAGAATGCACCCCTATTCGGCTGAATCCGGAGTTGTACGTTCTTATCTGGAGTGGCTGTTAGGTATTCCCTGGCATGAAAGATCAGAGGATCGAACCGACTTCAAAGAAGTGAAGTCGATTCTCGATGGCGACCATTTCGGCTTGGACAAACCGAAACAGCGCATTATTGAGCATCTGGCGGTAATTCGTCTGGCCGGAAAAGTCAAGGGTCCGATCTTGTGCCTGGTAGGCCCGCCGGGAGTCGGCAAGACATCGGTTGGTCGATCGGTGGCCCGTGCGTTGGGTCGAAAGTTTGTACGTATGTCCTTGGGAGGGATTCACGATGAAGCAGAGATTCGCGGGCATCGCCGTACCTATATTGGCGCCCTTCCCGGGCGCATTATCCAATCGCTGAAGAAAGCCGGGAGTGTCAATCCGGTTTTCCTGTTGGATGAAGTTGACAAAACCGGCAAAGATTTTCGGGGTGATCCGGCCTCGGCTCTTTTGGAGGTGCTCGATCCGGAGCAAAATAACACCTTCACCGACAACTATCTTGAGGTCGAGTACGACTTGTCGGATGTGCTGTTTATCACAACCGCCAACTCGACTGCCAACATCCCGGCGCCGCTGATGGATCGGATGGAAGTCATCCGCCTGCCCGGATACCTCGATTTTGAAAAGAAAGCAATTGCACAAAACTACCTGTTGCCGAAACTCATCCGTGATAACGGACTGAGCAAAGTGCAAATCGAGTTCGATGATGATGCTATGTACGAGATCGTTCGTCACTATACACGCGAGGCCGGAGTGCGAGAACTTGAGCGCAAACTCTCCTCGATACTGCGGAAGACTGCTGTCGGGGTCGCAGAGGGTAAACGGATTCGAAAACTTAACATGACTCCTCGCAAAGTCCAAAAGCTGCTCGGCGCGCAACAGTTCACCGATACGCAGATTAAGCAGACACCAACTATCGGCTATGCGGTTGGACTGGCCTGGACTGAACTTGGCGGAGAAGTTCTTCCGGTAGAAGTGGTGCCCATGCACGGCAAGGCGCGACTGACCCTTACCGGTTCGCTTGGTGATGTTATGCAGGAATCAGCGGCAGCTTCCCTGTCGTACATTCGCAACCATGCGACATTGTTTGGTCTTTCCAACGATTTTTTCGCAGAACTGGAGATGCATGTGCATATACCGGAAGGTGCCGTTCCCAAAGACGGCCCTTCAGCCGGAATCACCCTGCTGACAGCCATGTTGTCAGCGCTGACGAATATCCCGGTCCGCACCGATGTTGCAATGACCGGTGAGATTACATTGATCGGAGATGTCCTTCCCGTTGGTGGGCTGAATGAGAAACTGCTGGCCGCCAAGCGCAATAAGATCTCCGAGATCATTGTCTGCGAGCGAAACCGCAAGGATGTCGCCGAACTACCGGCCGAACTGGTGGAAGGCCTTATTCTGCATTATGTACGCAGCATCAAAGATGTGCTCAAGTTGGCACTGACATCGTCACCCTGGGCGCGCGCAAAAGCAAGGTCTACTCGATCGGTAGGTGCGATAAGTCGATGAGCATATCGACGCGGCCGCAACGCTCCGACAGGGCAAACCCGCCCAGACTGGGAGCAAGACAGGGGTCAAAGTTAATGCAGTGCGAGTTTGTGGGATCGTTCTATCATCTGGACCAGATTCCACGAGACAACAGCCCTCAGGTTGCTATCGCAGGTCGATCCAATGTTGGCAAGTCTTCATTGCTGAACCGACTGGTCGGCAGGAAGAAGATGGCAAAAGTGTCCAAGGCTCCCGGAAAGACGCGAGCTTTGAATTTTTTCCGGATCAACGATGCATTCTACCTTGTTGATCTTCCCGGCTACGGATATGCCAAAGTGTCAAAATCGATCAGGAATAGCTGGGGTAAGCTCATTGAAGACTTTTTGAACAAGAGCACACATCTGGCGGGATTGGTATTGCTGCTCGATTGTCGCCGTGAGCCGTCGGGCGACGATGCACGAATGCTCGCCTACCTGGCCAGGAAGAAGATGCCGGTACTTATTGCCCTGACCAAGGCCGACAAGCTGAGTCAGGCCAGATTAACCGACAAAGTACATGCCATCGAGAGTGATCTTGGTATCTCGGTCATCCCGGTATCGGCGGTCACCGGCCGGGGTAAATCCGAACTCATCGCTGCTGTCCGGCACCTGACCGGATCGCAGCAGAAATAGTGGTGTCATCTGTGACGAAAAATAGAATAGTGGTTGGCTGCCAGTGGGGCGACGAAGGAAAAGGCAAGGTCGTCGACCTGCTTGCCTCCGAAGCGGATGTCATTGCGAGGTTTCAGGGAGGAGCCAATGCCGGACATACGATTGTAGTAGGTGATCAGAAGTATATTCTGCACCTGATACCGTCAGGTATTTTGCATGCGGGCAAAGAGTGCTTCATCGGCAATGGCGTAGTCCTCGATCCCTGGGCGTTCAAGGAAGAGCTTGCCCTGCTGGAGAAGCAGGGAATTGACTATAGTTCACGACTGTGGATATCTGCGGCGGCAAATCTGGTCATGCCCTATCACAAACTGATCGAGGAAACTCAGGAACGAATCCGTGGGACCAGATCAATTGGCACCACTATGCGAGGGATAGGCCCCGCTTATGTGGACAAAGTTGCGCGGCATGGAATCCGCGTGGCCGACCTGTTCCGCCCTGATCGATTGAAAAAGAAGCTCGATTATCAGCGAACAATTAAGGACAAGTACCTGGCCGGCTGCGACGACGATCGCGCCGACCTCAATCGAACTTTTGATGAACTAATGTCACTGGCTGAGTTGCTTTGCCCACTCGCTACCGATGTCTCGCTCGCTCTATATCGAGCCTGCAAAAAGGGGAAGAAGATTCTGTTTGAGGGCGCTCAGGGGACGATGCTCGATGTCGACCTTGGCACATATCCATTCGCCACTTCGTCCAACACTACGACCGGCGGCGCACTCACAGGATTAGGTATCGGTCCCCACATGATCGGCGAAGTGATTGGAATCGTCAAGGCCTATACTACCCGGGTCGGCGCGGGACCATTTCCTACTGAACTGGTCGACGACAATGGTGATCTGCTGCGGCAGCGGGGAGCTGAATTCGGATCGACAACCGGACGTCCGCGTCGATGCGGCTGGCTCGATCTGGTCATGTTGCGTCACGCCGTGCGGGTCAATGGGGTCGACAGTATTGCCGTGACAAAACTGGACGTACTCGATCAGTTCGAGACCTTACCGGTATGCGTCGCCTATGAACACAATGGGCGGACAATCGAAGAAGTCCCACTCGATCTGGCCGAACTGGGTCACCTGAAGCCGGTGTACAAAGAACTGCCCGGCTGGCAGTGCGATACCACCGGCATCACGAGTTTCTCGGAACTACCGATTCAGGCACAACAGTATCTTGAGTTTATCATCGACTCGCTGGAAGTGAAGTTGTTTATGATTTCCACCGGGGCCGCTCGAAACGAAACTATTCTCGTTGCATAACTTTCACCATGATTGAAGGGAGTTTATTATTGTGAGAACACTGCTGGCATCAGCGCTAACTGCATTCCTGCTGTCACCGATTGCGTCGGCCGCCGATTCAACGGAGACTAGTACCAAACCTGATACCGTTGAGGTGAAAATGGACCCGACCAGGGGAGAGACCAAAGCCAAACCCGATTCGACAGAATCAAAAAAGAAACTTGACATTGTCACTACCAAATCCGGTCTACGCTATGCCGACCTTGTTTCCGGTAAAGGATCCGAGGCGAAAATGGGTAGTAAGGCCGAGGTGCACTACACTCTCTGGTTCGACCAAGAAGGCGAAAAGGGTAAGAAAATCCAAAGCTCGAAAGATGGTGGCAAAACATTTGTCTGCACGGTTGGACAGAATCTCATTGCCGGTTGGAGCGAAGGAATGGTCGGAATGAAAGCCGGCGGCACTCGCCAATTGTGGGTCCCTTATGAACTTGGTTACGGAGAAAGTGGCCATCCCGCAGGAATTCCTCCGAAACAAAACCTGATATTCGAGATCGAGCTTGTGAAAATGGTCAAGCAATAGGCGACAGACAATTCCGTGAATCCTGTTGTGTGACGCGGGCTTCAATGCTAAATTGTATAAGTCGGTTGTGAATTACTCAGCGGATAGGAGGATGCTCAAATGAAGTATGATCCCAGAAACTACCGTGAAATGAGCCGGTTTCAGTCCTTGGTAGCGGCCAAAGTGGATCAGGGATTGATTGGACGAGGCAAGGCTGTTCGAATGGTACAGGAGTTGGCTGCCACCGAGAAAGGTCAGACATGGATCAAAAAGCGCCTCGGCGCTCGCGCTGCAAAGCTTGGAAGATCGAAGTCTTTCTCCGGGGAACGTCAATCCCTAGCCATTGCTTGTGAATTGGCCAAACTCAGTCAGACTGACACCCAGAAAAGCAATCGCACCTAGTCACTCAACGACAAAAGTTGCGCGCCCTCGGGGATACTGAGCGAAAGAAAGGCACCGCACGCCGGTGCCTTTTTCTTTGTTTCTTGTTTTTGGCGGCAACCTTTCGCCACGCCGTTGGAATCCGTCGGCATTTAGTTGGACGATTACGACTTAGCGGGGGGCACCAGAAGAAATCAATTGACAACGAAAGACCTGACGGTATTATTCCGATTCGATCTCTGCTGCGGCAGGCTTGTCTGGGGGTGTAGCTCAGTGGTAGAGCAGCTGCCTTTTAAGCAGCGGGTCGATGGTTCGATCCCATCCACCCTCACACAAGCCTGC
>JBHHVC010000180.1:0-6017 GCA_046754125.1 Candidatus Zixiibacteriota bacterium | reverse complement strand
AATGTCAAATCGACGATATCCGGTCCGGACGTGTCGGAGTTGGTATCGCCGCATTGGTAGTAAGTCAGCACTGGATGGCTGTTGAGCTGTGTGACTTGTCCCCCTGCTACTACCAATACGGCTAGTGTGTCTGTGCCGGGCATAGATGGTGCAACAATTACGGATGAGAAGGTGCCGTCGCCGTTGTCGGTTGCTGCCGGATTGAGCGAACCGGAACCGGAGTGCGACATTGTGACAGCGATGACGCCTTCTGAGGGCGGTTGTCCGAGGTTATTGAGCGGTGTGACAATAATTTCTGAGCTGTCACCACCGTTTGCTTCCAGAATAAGTGTAGACACAGCAATCATCGAGGAATCCGGATCGGCCTGGCGGAGCGCTTTCCATGCGTCGAATTGTATGCGAAGAACGTCAATGGGATCTGTAGAACCAACTGTGTTAGATACTACTTCATACAGATATGGCGTGCCGCCGTCCCCCGGGCGCACAACTTTGATAAAGGCAGAGATAGCCGACTTGCCATCACCGAGGCAGCGAGTGTCCGCACCCGGTACTTTGGCTGCTTCCAGTGCCGCCATGAGTCGTTCTTCAATTGGGCCGGAGGTGGTAAGGTAAACGAATTCGATAGAGTCAACAATTTGCGGACCGAGCAGGATGTTCCCCTGAATAGCGTATCCCGGTCCGGTGCGGTGTCCGGCCCAGTCGGTGTTTGCGCTCCCGGTGAACGATGCGGAAGCGCCGCCGCCGGCCAGTGTGACGATTCCATACTGTCGTAGCTGCGACAATCCCTGGGCGTCGTTATTGTTCAGCCACTGAATAATCGAATCCGGTGTCCACCCGGCCAGCAACCGGTTGTGCAGGTTGGTCTGGTTGGTTGAGTTCCACCATGCCTGAGTATGAGCTGCTCCGATCGATTCGATCAGGTCGTTGATGATGTCCGAGTTGGCAATACACGATGCCCCCGCCCCGCCTACTTCACCGGTGATGGTATCGACTGCGACTATGGAAAAGGTTGCCTGAGCCGGACTCCAGCCCAATAAGACCGTAGCAGTCGCAATCACCGCTAAGAGAGTCTGTTTGTCTATCATTGGTCTACTCCGCAATTGTTGTCGTTTCGGCAGGAATCGCGAGCCTTTTGGGATGCTCTCTGTTGGGCAAGACTCGCGAATTGCCGGCGGTTAAACGCAATTGAACCTATGTACAGTATACGGAGAAAGTGGGGATTTGTGGGGAGAAGATTAGGTTTACATAGCCCGTTAGAAATCGACAACCTGGCGCTGTTTCATATCCGGCGAGGGATGAATATCCCACTTGTTCTCAAGAAGCAGCACGCCCCGCGGGCAGACATGGGCACACATGCCACAGCCGACACAGGCTGCGCGAGTGAATGATTTGTTGGACTGGGCGTAGGCGCGCACATCGATTCCCATCTCGCAGTAGGTCGAGCAGTTGCCGCAGGAGATGCACATGTCGTCTTTAACGGTGATGCGAAATCGTCCGAATTTCTGGATGAGACCAAGAATTGCCGCCAGCGGGCAGAAGAAACGACACCAGACGCGGCTGCCCATGAGCGGATATAGTCCGACACCAAGCACACCGGAGAGCATGGCCACCACTAAGAACTGGTAGACTCCCTGAACTTTGGAGGCGATCAGGTCGAGGGTGGTGTGGTCGGTGACCCATTGTCCGCTTGTATCGGTGTGGTGTGTGGCCCAGTTGACCAGCACCAGAGCGGTGGCGACAAAGGCAAAGAACATTACCGAGTGAATAGAGATTTTCTCAAAGCGCCCGGCGCGTGAAGACTTATTGGAAAGGTGTCGAAAAGGATCACCGGCTGTTTCAGCCAGCCCGCCACAGCCACACACCCAGCTACAGTACCAGCGCTTGCCGAAAAGGACGGTCATTATCGGTACGACGATCAGGAAACTGAGAAAGGCGTACAGGATGATCAGCACGGGGTATTCCATAATGTATTGCGGGTAGAAGTAATTGATCTTGAGCGGCCAGAACAGGGAGAAAAGAAATCCCTTCGATCCGAATGCTTCCATGACCATCGGGATAGAAAAGGCAAGGACAGATTGCACGACCATTAGCGAAATTGTGCGTATACGCTGGTAACGACTGTTGCCGTGAACGGCGAGAAAGTACAGACCGCCGACAACCACTGCGATAGTATACAATAGGCCGTAGAGGTTCCATCTACTGGCCAGTCCTAGTCCGTGCGCGAGCCTGTCCGGGTGTGCCCATCCGAGTAGTTGAATTGAGCTATGGCTATAGGGTGCGAAGTAGAACAGCAGGTAGAAAACAAAAAGCAGGCCGCTCAGTATCCATGCGCCTAGCCCTCGCGCACGAATGCCGGATTGGAAGGATTTCAGCAGTCCCGCTTGCATACTGTTTTACTTTGTCTCCGTCGACAGCAATCTAAATGGCGGCATAAGCTCTTCGTCGTACAGTGCTTCGTGCAAGTGAGCTATTGTCCAGTCGAGTGTGCGTTTTTGTTCGATCCATTGTACAAGGACGCGATGATCCCAGCGACGACCGAGGGCATTGAAACCGGCAATGGTATTGTCGGCAAGATAGGTGATTCGTGTGGTTCTATTGGTCCCGGGTTCATGCTGGTACCAGTTTTGTTCGCCATCGAGTTTGAAGTTTACTAAACCGGCGGTTGTGTATTCCACGTCGAAAAATTTGGCTGAATTGTAAAATGTCCCGCGATGATATACTCGTTGATCACCGGCGAGATTGTGCCCTGCGGCAGATCCTTGATCACGACCGGTGTACCACAACTGTTCGGGACGTCGCACACCGTTGAACCAGACTACAGATGTGCAGTCACCTGCCGCCCAGACATCGGGCAGATTTGTTCTGAGCTGATCGTCGACAATAATTCCGCCGCGTTCGTCGAGTTTGATTTTGCAATTATCGAGGAAGTCGGTTTGTGGGCGCACGCCGATTGCTATCATGACAAGTTCGCAATCGATGTTGTCACCTTCGGTTGTCCGAACGCCGACAACCCGGCCGTTTTCGCCTAAGATTTCCTTCATCTCGGTATGCAGGCGCAGGTCAACGGCATGTTCCTGCATATGCCCGGCGATAACTGTACCCTCGTTGTGGTCGAGGGCAATCGGCCAGAACCATTTTTCGCGCACGAGGAAGGTCACGTTGATTCCGCTTTGGCGAAGTATCTCCGCTATCTCGACTCCGATCAATCCTCCACCGACCACAACAGCCCTCCGTACATCGGGCGATCTTTCTTTGAGCCATTGCATATTCTGCCATGTGACGAAGTTGCCGACGCCATCAAGATCGACCCCGGGCCAGGGGGCCATCACCGGAACCGATCCGGAGGCTATTAGTAATCGATCATAGGTTATCGAACTTCCGCTCTCCAGATGCAGGCGTTTTTCCTGCGAATCGAGCCGCACAACGCGGTCGCGGACTCGCTCGAAGTTCATCGTGTCGTAATAGTCCCGCTCATATGGTTCGACGCATCGTTCGCTCAGTTGTCCGCAGAAGACATACATGAGAGCAGTGCGGGAGAAGAAATGATCATGTTCGCAGGAGATGATCGTAATTCGAGCGGTTTCATCGCGAGAGCGCAGGACGTTGGCGGCATTGATACCGGCCACGCCGTTGCCGATGATTACGACATGCATCGACTACTCCCAGTCTGTTCAGGCCTGTGCGGATTTGTCACGGGCCAAAGTTGTGTCGGGGCGGCCTCTTTGGTCAAGCATAAAACCGCCATGATGTCACGAGGTCGCCCCGACAGTTCGGTCATCCACTATTTAATCAACGCAGAACTGGGGAAAAATTCTGCCCATGCAAACCAGTAGGCCGATATGAGTGGTACCTGTTCAAGCCGTTGGCCGCCAGACAGGGGCAGGCCGGTTGATGCGTTCCACGCTGCGGCCGAGTCGCCTCCAAACCGCAGCACACGGTTTCGCATCTGAAGTCCTGCAATCGAAAGCGAATCAGCATCTGGCAACACGAAAGCGGCGGCTGTCTCACTGTTGTCGTCATAGCAGACAGCTACGGCAGGTGAGAACTGATTGATGACCGCATACTTGTGCTCTTTAAGATACTCCAGCGAGACGGCTGCTTCGCTTGACTGGTAGCGGATGCCGAAGACCTTGTCTTTACCCTTGAGTCGTTTGAAATCATCGACACGGCCAAATACACCGAGCCGAGAGGGGTCTGCAAAATATCGATCGTAGGGCGAACCCTGTTTCCCTTTTTCGTCCTTTGCCAACAACATGCCGTCGGGATATTGCTTGCGGAACTCAGCAAAGGTGGTCATGGTGGAGGGATAGAGGTCGAGCGAACGTCCGGCCATCTGTCCCTTAATGCATTTGCCGGATATCTGCGACCAGAGGGACTCGGTTTCGCGGTCCTGCATAACCAACGCATCCTGCCAGAGAGATCCGGAGGCCTGAAAAGTGTGTCGGGCGCTATCGAGTTGTGCGGCATACACGATGCCGGTAAAGCAAAGCGGTCACCAGGTTACGGCGAGAGCGATGCCTCCGATGTAGTCGTTGACAACCTCGTGATGGTCAAGGTGCCAGGTTGAAAATGCGCGGGTGTCGCCGTCTACAGTGACAACCATCAGCGGTTCATCGTCGTAGTAGACCTGCTTGGCTTTATCTACAGAGATATAGGTTGGCTCAAAAACAGCCGGAATATCTCCCGGTTTGAGCATAGTATACATAGTGTGGCCGAGGACTTCGGACTCTTTCGGCTTGCCTCGCTGCGCTGATATGCCAGCAGCCAGCACAACTATCAGAATTGGTATAGTAATCAACGATCGCATGGACGGCTCCCTTTCGCCTTCACGGTTTTAGTACGAGGATAGTAACGGCAGGGCGTCCGGTATTGTTCCTGTTGTCGTTTGGTTGGCGGAACTGGCAAGGGGTTCCACCAATACGGCCGCCCGTACACAGGGAAGAAACTACAATGGTACTTCACAAATCAGGTGGGTTAAGACAAGCCCACCCGTTGGGTGGGGTACCGGAGTGGGAGAAGCCCACAGCAAGCTGATGGGGCACCGGAGCGTAATCATTCCTACAGATTGGGATGTCCGAACCGCAGGGGTTCGGACCTACCTTGTCTGTACGGGGATTGCACGAAAAAAACCCCCGGCCGCAGTGACCGGGGGTTTGTATAGTCTAATAAGTCAAAACCATTACAGCCTTGACATAGTGACCATTCTTTACTTCAACAAGACCATCTTCTTGGTATCGCTAAAGTTGTCGGCTGACAACTTGTAGAAGTAGATACCAGAGGCCAGGTTGGAAGCTTCCCATTCGAGTTCAACAATGCCGGCTTCAGCATGGCCACTGAATGTAGCCACTTCCTGACCATTGACGTTATAGATCCGAAGATCATAGTCGCTGGCTGTGGGAAGCGAGAAGCTAACCGTTGTTGAGGGGTTGAACGGGTTCGGATAGTTCTGATTCAGAGCGAACTCTGTCGGCAGTTCCTTGGTTGCTACAATGCTACCGTCGGAAGTTGCCATCTCGATCGACACGATATCGCCGGTGACCTGCAAGAAGTCGCCGCTAAAGTCGTTGGCCTGCATCGAGTAAACCAGAATACGGGTGTTTACGCCATCGTAGTTATAGCGCATTTCCATATCACTAGCGAGAAGCTCTGGTGAAGCATCACCCTCGACCACGACAAATGCCGCGCCCATTTGGGTTTCGCCCACCACAGACATAACGCCTGCCCTATTGTGGGTGTATTCGGCGTTAACCGTCTCAACCACTTTCGGGAATGGATTAGCGTCACCTACGACGATACGAATCAGGTAGACCAAGTCGGCTACCGACAGGGTCAGACCATCAGCGTTTACATCGGAGGCAGCGATCTGGCCTTCGAGATTCACATTAAATGCGCTCAGACCATAGACGAAGTAGTTGGTATACACAACCGCGTCGGCGATTTCGTTAGAAATGCCGTTGAGGTTGAGGTCACCACGAGCGTCAATAGAATCAGCACAAACAATGTCAATGCCGCCGTTC
>JBHHVC010000179.1:0-6072 GCA_046754125.1 Candidatus Zixiibacteriota bacterium | reverse complement strand
TCGCCTTCGTCTACGTCTGGACAGCCGGGCGATGCAGCTCTGCCGTCTCGTCTGCCTAGAAGGGAGGGATACGAACTGTACGTGGCGCTACGGTTTGACGGGATGCCGTCTGATTTTATGGGAGCCGCGCTGTTTCTGGACGGTCCGGTAACGCTGTTAAAACAAGTGCGCTGGGCACAGTGGTATTCGGGTGATGCTGGCGGAAATTTTGGGCCGGGCACTTGCTTTTGCCCCGGTTTGACATCTCATATCGCAGAGATGATAGAGCCAACTCAGCGGGGTGTCCTCGATTGGGGAGGGTTGAGGTCGAGCAGCGATCTGTTCGATTTTCTCGAGCCGAACTTTGTGCGGCTGCCGAACTCATTCACATCCTCGTGGCGTCCCGGCCCGCCCGGTTCCATTTTGCGATCGCTTGCCTCAAACTCGGCGATCGATCTTCCTCCCGATGCCGACCAATTGTACTGGATGAGACTTGACCTCCCGGAGGGCGGCGATAAGGAACCACTACGACAATCTCTGAGCATATCGTTCGACTGTTTTATTGCGTTCAATAAAGAAGCGCATTCTGTTCACAAGTACACTGCCGGTAATCGTCTTATGGAAATCGAGATTCCGGACCACGTAGATTCAGTGCTTGAGATAGAAAGCGTTGTCGATTCAAACGGCCGCGACTATCTCCCCCATCACGATATTCGTAGTGGACAGTTTCCATCGTACACAATCGAGCGGCAGGGAGACACTCTGGTTTTCTGGTTCGAATTCAGCGCGGTCGATAAGTTGCCCCCCGACTCAATTACGGTGCATTACAGCACAACCGAAGGCATTAATGCCAACGGTATTGATCTCGGTCGCATTGATCAGCTTCACGAAAATCACCCAGGTATCGCATCGGTCACCAACGTGTTGCCGTCGGCCGGCGCTGTTCCGGCCAAGACTGAGGAGCAGATTGTCGCAGAAATAAGTTCCCGGCTTCGCAACAGGGATCGTGCACTCGGCTTCGCGGAAATTGAGGCTTGGGCACAGTCGTTTGACCCGCGAATACAATCTGCGGAATGCCGCAAATCCGTAGAACGAGCCGAACGAGGTGTGCGCCGATGTACAGCTGTTCGACTGATAGTGTCGGCAGAAGCATTTCATTCGAATGATGAAACTGACCTGTTAGCCCGCCGAATGCGTAATTTCCTCAAGTCCCGCTCCCCGATAAACTCTCACTTCACTGTCGAGGTGAACAGAATATGACTGTGGCCAACGCTGTCATGCCCAGTTTGTGCGATCGACGGCGCCGTCTCCATTTCACTACAGCCCTGCATCTGCTCCAGCGACAACGTGTTGATCTGTGGCGAGTGAGTATGCTGGCTGTTGGCGAATATGAGAATTACAACGGCGAAGTCAGGAGTCAATATCCTGAACCCGGGGCGCCACTGGACCATAAGAGTGAAATCCGGCTTGAAATCGGTATGTATAGTGCTGTCGACCAACTGCCGTACCAGTTCTTCTACGGTCTGGAGGGCAAGCGACCCGTCGGGTCGGGCTGGGAACTTCAAGCGAGAAAGCTCATGGCGCCGTTTGATGCCGCCGTGGCTCGTTACCGCGCCATAGCTGGTTTTGAGCGAATTCGATTTCATATGGGCTTCTACGACGATGACCATTTGCTGCGCATCCTCGATCTCTTTCGGTTTGAATTTGGTGAGGTCGCTCCAAGTGAGGAAGAACTACGTCTTTGGGCAATGCTTCTGCCCTCGTTTCATCTTTGGGCGGGTAATACCGAGGCGGTGGCGGGAGTTTTGGGACGACTATTTGGCTATCGCTTTGCAATCAGGGAAAGCGTACCTTCCATCACTGATGTTCCTGAATCGCTGCGTGCTCCCCTTGGTCGTGACAAGTGTCATTTGGGGCGCAGTGCTGTCATCGGCAAGTCGTTTTCCGATTGCGAGTCGGCGTTTGACGTGCAGATCAGCAGCGTGCCTCCAGACGAAGTGCGATCCATATTGCAAGGTGGAAGAATCAGAAGGCGGATCGAATGGCTGCTGGGCATCGCCATGCCGTCACACCTCGAATATAGCATAAGAATTAAAGTAGACTCTGTGTCGGCCGCGCTAGGAAAAGAACAGGCTGGTTCTCGATTGGGGTCATGTACATATCTTTCTGAAGCGACCAGTCCGGTCTTAGGTGCTTGACTTTGATCTTCGTAGGCGGTAGATTTGTTGCCAATTGGCTAATGGGGCAAGATGATGAGTGACTTGAACTTATATTCGGTGAACTGGCGCGACGGGATGCTGCTGACGCAGGATCATCTCAAGCAACAGGAAGAGTATTTCGAGAACCTGGTTCGCTGGTATACTCTTGATGCAACGGACCGCTACGGGCTGATGCGCAAATCATCAGCTACGCCGGCAGTAACGATAGTGCCAACTATTCGCGGAAACCGGTTGATTGTCGAGGTAAGGCAATGTCAGGCTCTCACTCCGGGCGGGCACTACATCGAGATCACCGAAGGGAGCGGTAAGGCCCCGGCGGCTGAGATCAGTCCCGACGATGGGGCTATTGCAGTCTACGTTGCGGTCGATCCGAAAGCTAGGCAGGAAACAGGTCAGCCTGATCCTGATGAGGACCTGCCCAGACTGCCGTTTTTGAGTTGCAGCTACTCGGTCCATCTTGGAGACCCACCCAACCGACCACAGAGTGAATACCTGCAAGTGGGCTTGCTGCATTACATTAACGGCGAAGTGAGTTATGCCGACGACTACTTCCCCCCATGTGTTACCCTTGGCGCCGACGAGCGTCTGGCGGCCCGGACAGTGGACTTTCGGAATCGTCTTGAAAACTTGCTCTCGCTGGCTTCACGTGCCTATTCGACGCTGTCGGCCGAGGGCGCCCTGGCCGGCGAAAGTACGCGTCTGAAAACTCAGTTTGTCGAACTGCTGGGACTGCTTGTATATCATCTTGCATCGACTATTGATTCCTGTATCCCGGGTCGTAATGCCTCGCACCCAATGCATCTCGTCGTGTTTTTCAAGCGGCTATTTCGCGTGTTCACTACGCTGCTCAATTTGAGGCCGGGCGTTCGGGACTACCTGAATGAAAAACTGTTCACCCGCGAGCTGTCTACTCCTATCGATCAATTTGTTGCCGGTGTGGAGAGTTTCCTTATGGCCCAATATGACCATGAAGATATTGGCGGACAACTGCGGACTACCAACGATATACTGACCACATTGCGCGATGTGTTCGGCTTTCTCGCTCAAATGAAGGAAGAGGATACTAGAGATCAGGCAATGGCCACGGACTCTCTGACCTATCGAGGCAGAACCTACCGTGTGGCGGAATACAATAGTTGTCGTCTCGAGCAGATGGCCGGGTTAAGCTATCTGTTAGTCGATCTGGCTGAGCCGACATCCGTTTCTGACGCAGTTGTACTGGTATCAAAAGACATTTACACGGCAGCACAGTGGAGTGCGATTCAGGTTCGTCTGGGACTGAACGAAGCGCGAGGTTTGGGCGAAACGGATCCCGCCGATGTGGATGTAGTGACTTACGGCAACAAGGTCGCTTTCCATCCCTCGGATATGGCCTCGTCATCATCTGTTGGCCAGATGACTCTGATAATGCGTGGCGTGCCTGATGTGGGCAAGCTTGAGGGGCTGGGTAAGATGGATTTGATTGTGTACACGGTATAAGTCTGCGGGGCGAGTAATTGTTGTGGCACATTCGATAAAATCCTACATCGACGATCTCTTTGACTACCTGCAGGCATTTGAATCCAATCCCGAACGTTTTGAAACCGAGGCCTTTTTGCAGACCTATCAGGGTGTGTATGCGGTATTCGAGGCATTTCGCAGGCAACGTGACGAGGCGATTGAGACAGATCAGTACTTCCTGAGTAAGATTCAACGGGTACCATTGTCTGCGTCTGATTTACGACAAGTTGCGCTTCAGGTGTTGATCACGTTCTTTGAATCGGTAGCCGACATTGACGGCCAGTCTGACAAATCGTATGCTTTCTGTCGGGGTTTGCGCGACAAGAAGCAGGATGTTCCTTATTTTGAGCAGACCTTGGTCCCAATGCTGTTTCGACCCGGCGCATTGGATGGAAGCGCGCGTCTGAATGGCTTCTTCCTCGACGAAATCAGCCGCTACCTCAACAAGTTTGGCAAGGCGATAGATACTAATCTTTCACCGGAACGGTTTGATGCTATGACCGAACCGATGAAGTTTCTGCAACTGGCCCGGCGACGACATGTCTTGGGCGCCACGCTTGTTGAGGACCGTTCCACCCTTGAGTTCCATTTGCAGCGAGTCAACTCGTTCAGCAAAATGGCCGGTGCAAGTCAACTGGCGCTTCACCATCTGAATAAGTGGCATTATCTCAAGAAATCCAGTTTCTGGAGCAAAGTTAAGAGTTTTCTTGGGGAGTTGGCCGGAAAGTTCGTGGGGGCATTCTCCAGCTTCCGATATATGCGGCTGGTGACCACACAGCGCAATCCTGCCTACGCACTCTACGGTTTTCTCATACTGCTGTTTATAGCTCTGGCCGTTTATGTACCAATGAAGTGGACCAAAGTTTCAGAGCGTAAACTGGACGAGTTTCGGATGCGCGCCGATTCCCTGAAGGCCGGACACCTGCCAATGGCAGGGAACCAGAACGGATCGAGCGAGGACAAATGAAGGGCGGCAAGCTACTAAAGCTCTTCAGCAAAGGGGCCAAAAAAGGCTCCAAGAGTGGCGGGAAAAAGTCAGGGGGCGGTTTCTCATGGCCATCGGGTATTCGCATCGGCGTGTTTGGACATGCTAATTCGGGCAAAACGGTATACTTTACTGTACTCAATGAAGACTGCAAAGTAGCCCGCGATTTTCAACTATCAGTCACCGACACAGTCACCGCCGGAGAGTTCCTTTCCAACTATCGTCACCTATGGGGAATAGGCACAGCTACATCGGTCGGTACGGTGGTTGATCTTAAGGGTGAAAAGAAATTTCCCGACCCTACGTCGTCCGATAAAGTACTGCGTTTCAATGCTATCCTGCACAGAAAAGATAAGCTTCCGGTTGTCTGCTATGACTACCCCGGTAAGACGGTAGAAATCGCCGAAACGGGCGAAGCAAAAGAAAAGCTGATGGACTTCATGACCCATTGTCAGGGTCTGCTCTTCTTTTTCGATCCAAAAATGATGGCTGCCGAACTCCTTTGCCAACAGCACGTTGCATCGTTTGTTAATATGCTCGACACTCTTGCGCCGGCCGGGAGTAGACTCCCCATACCGGTTGCTCTGGTCGTTAGCAAGGCCGATCTTCTTGATGGGTTTTCCGGTGAACAGCAAAGTATTCTGGTCAGCCCCGAAGATGAAAATTTCCTGGCAAACGATTTTGAACTTTTCCTGGAGAAAGTACTGTCTTCCGACACCCTGTCCTCAAGTTTGACCTGGTCCGGGTCGGTGCGGCGGGTACTGGTGCAGTTGCGAGAATTTCTTAAAGTTGTCGTCGGGCGTACTCTTGATTTTCAGATATTCTTTATGTCTTCTACTGGTGTCACGCCGGAAAAAGTAGGCACCGATGTCGGTCGTTCGCTCTATATCCCTCCCGACAAGATGCAGCCGATCGGTGTGCGTCATCCATTCTACTGGCTTTTCACCTCTATTTTGCGCAATCGTCGAATCTCACGGATGCGCACCGTCGCAAAGTATGTAACTTTGATCAGCCTTATCTGGATTGCTACTTTTTCGACTCCGTTCTTGTATAACCTGAGTTTTAGGCTGCCCAGACTGTTTCAGGAAGAAAACGGCATTCTCATCAAGTACCAGGGGGATCCGTACAAGTTCAGTTCGAAAGAACGGTCGAAAACAAAGCGCTCCTACGAGAGGTACAAAAACGATTTCCTAATCAAGATGATATTTCCAGAATACTGGACTCCGGCCAATGACATCTATGATCTGTATTTCAGGGGTGAGCGTGATCTTGCACAAACGACGGCCGACAAGGAGTTGGACAAGCTGACCGAGACCTTTTCGGCCATTGTGAGTGACAGCGGCCGCTGGCCGAATATTGAGCCCGCTACTGGTGAGCCATCGCTGGGTC
>JBHHVC010000178.1:0-6138 GCA_046754125.1 Candidatus Zixiibacteriota bacterium | reverse complement strand
CCGGGATTGCTTATCTTGAGCCAACTAAGACGAGGGAGATAGCATATGTCATACATGAAAGAGCAGGACCCTGAAATCTACCGAGCCATCATGGGTGAGACCGATCGGCAATCGACCAAGCTTGAATTGATCGCGTCGGAGAACTTCACCAGCGAGGCGGTGATGGAAGCGGCCGGCAGTGTCCTGACCAACAAATATGCCGAAGGCTACCCGGGCAAGCGGTACTACGGTGGCTGTGAGTTTGTCGATATTGCGGAGGAAATCGCCCGCGACCGACTCAAGCAGTTGTTTGGCTGCGAGCATGCCAATGTCCAGCCACATTCGGGCTCTCAGGCAAATATGGCCGTCTACTTCACCCTGCTCAATCCGGGCGACAAAGTGATGGGGCTCGACCTCTCGCATGGCGGGCACCTCACACACGGCCACCCCATTAATTTTTCGGGAAAGCTCTATGACTTTGTCGGATACCAGGTAGATAAAGAGACCGAGGTGATCGATTATGACAAGCTTATCGAGACTGCCGCAGCGGTAAGACCAAAAATGATCATGGCCGGAGCCTCGGCTTACCCGCGATTCTGGGACTTCGGAAAAATGCGAGAAGCATGCGATGCGTGCGGAGCTTACATGGTTGTCGACATTGCACACATTGCCGGTCTCGTTGCCACAGGTCTACACCCATCGCCGGTGCCGATGGCCGACTTTGTAACGTCAACGACACACAAAACGCTGCGCGGCCCGCGTGGTGGCGTCGTCATGTGCAAGGAAAAATATGCCGCCGATCTCGACCGTACCGTCATGCCCGGCATCCAGGGCGGACCGCTCATGCACATCATAGCAGCAAAAGCCGTGGCCTTCAAAGAAGCAATACAGCCAGATTTCAAACAGTATCAAATGAGTGTGCTGGAAAACGCCGCCGCTCTGTCTGAAGAACTTACCAATCGCGGTTATCACATTGTGTCCGGAGGGACCGATACGCATCTGCTACTCGTGTCGTTCATTGACGTTCCCAAATTGACCGGCAGAAGAGTCGAAAAGGCTCTCGACAAGGCAGGCATAACCGTCAACAAGAACACCGTCCCTTTCGATCCCGAGAAGCCGTTCGTTACTTCCGGCATTCGTATCGGCACGCCGGCCATAACGACACGGGGAATGGGCGTTAAAGAAATGAAACAGATCGCTGAGTTTATTGATCGGGCAATTTCCAACCGTCGGGATGACGAAGCACTGGCCCAAATCGCATCCGAGGTAAGCACCCTCTGCAAGGAGTTCCCGCTCCACCAGCACCGGCTGCAGGAGGCATGACCATGCTGTTCCAACTGACAATGTTTCCCAGCGACAAACGAAAGACCTCAGTTTCAGAGAGCGTCGCAAAAGTGATAAATCTTATTGATAAATCCGGACTGCGCTACCGGATGGGTCCGATGTCCACTACTATCGAGGGAAATTGGGATGAAGTCATGGCGCTGATAGATCGTGCCCGCAAACTTCTGCGACGACGACACGACCGCGTATATATTTCTATCACCATAGATGACCGCAAAGGTGCCCGAAGGCGCATCACTGGTAAAGTAGAGTCCGTCGAAAAACGTCTCGGCAGAAAGGTGAGCCACTAATGGAACAACTCAGGGTAGTGTACATTACCATCCCTCGTGACGAGGCAGAGAAGATGGCGCATGAAATCGTTGAGAAACGCCTGGCTGCATGTGTCAACCTGATACCAAAGATCACTTCGTTTTTTTGGTGGGATGATGCCGTCCAGAAGGACGACGAATCGCTCCTGATGGTAAAGACAACTCAGCAGCGATTTGACGATTTGCTGATATTTGTGCGCAAGAATCATCCATACGATCTTCCCGAGGTGATTGCAATGCCTCTGGCCGATGCCTTCGGCGACTACGTTGACTGGGTAAAGGCTGAGACCTGCGCGAAATGAAGTCCATACCCGCCGGAATAACCTGAAAGGCCACGCTATTGAAATGCCCTCAATGCGCACATGAGGAAGACAAGGTCGTCGACAGCCGACCCTCGCAGGACGGACGCGCCATACGTCGCCGCCGGGAATGTCTCAAATGCAGCGGTCGCTTTACCACCTACGAGTACATAGAGCAGGGGACATTGGCTGTGATCAAGTCGGACGGCCGGCGCGAACCGTTTGATAGACACAAGCTACTCTATGGGATCAAGCTCGCCTGCAACAAGCGACCGGTCTCGCTAAAGGAGATGGAAGCTATGGTTGCAGAGCTCCATCAGCAGATTAGCGCACCGGGCCGCAACGACATTGCCAGCAAAGAAATCGGTGAAATGGTGATGACAAAACTAAAGGAGATGGACGAAATTGCCTATGTGCGATTTGCATCGGTCTATCGAAAGTTCAAAGACAAGGCGGAGTTCCTCAAACAGATGCAAGAACTTCTCGAATAGTAAGGACGTGCCCGCGTGTCCAACCTCCATGTGGGCGGCAGACCTCACGGTCTGCACCAGGACATCTGACTATGTCGGTTCTAATCGATGAAAGAGCGTTAATTAGTGCGAAGAACAAATTTCCTGACGGACAACAATCAAGTCATCTGTGAACTCCTAAACGAATCCGAAGTCGGGCAACTCGGTATCATCACCGACGACGGCTACCCGAGAGTCGTACCGGTCAATTTTGTTGCCGAGGGCACCACGGTTTTCTTCCATGGCGCAGATGAGGGCGAAAAGTTCTCGGTATTAATCCGGAACCCGAAAGTAACGTTTTCGGTGAGCAAACCATATTCGATAATCCCTTCCTATTGGCTGGCTAAAGACTACGCCTGCCCGGCGACTGCATTGTACAAGTCGGTTCAGATCAACGGCATGATCCGGATCATAGATGATCTTTTGGAGAAAGCTCGAGTCCTTAATCTGCTCATGGATAAGCTGCAACCTGAGGGTGGCTACAAAACAATTGATCCCTCCGAAAAGATGTATGCTGCTGCGCTTTCTAAAGTTCAGGTTTTTCGCATCGAAACCGAACATTTTTCAGCCAAGTCAAAGTTTGCACAGAACAAACCTGAAAGCGTGCGTCGTGAGTTGATCGTCCGACTGGAACAGCGCAATCAGGGAATGGATCGTGTCACAGCCGGCGAAATAGCTAAAACGCTGAGCGACCACGCATGGCAGTAATACTGCGGACTACGGACGACGTGCCACTCTCGTTTTTGTCTGGACAAGACAGTGAGGAGAGCGTACGATGGACGGGTAGCATGGATACGTAAGCAACGAATGATGAGGAAACTATGAATCAATCAACACCTCGCTCTTGTAATGGTCCCGGCTTCGCAGCGCTCGCGATCACTCTTGCTTTAATTGGCTGTGGAAACGCCGAACGGTCAGTCGAAGCACCCCAGCAAGTCGCCGAAGCGGGCTATGCGGCTATCGGCAAACTTGACTGGAAGACCTATGCCACACTTCTGGACTTTGAAGCTTTAAGGCAATTCCAGGAATCGGTGCAGCCCGCGCTTGAACCGCTGGCTCCAATGGATTCGACAGGAAACCGCCCCGAGTGGCTGACGCTGTTCGGTGATTCGATGGCGACTGCTGATTTGATCGATGCTCCCCCCGATCAATTCTTTGTTTCCGTGATGGAGAGGACCTTTTCCGTGTCGGCAGAACTCGCTAAGACATTCCAGGGGATGCAAAACTCAGTCGTGGGAGGTGTCTACGAGTCCGACGACGATGTCTACCTTGTAATTAAAACCGAAATGGACATAGGACCGAATCATATCAGAGAAATGAACGTCCTGTCGCTAAAACGTTCGGGTGGAGAGTGGAAACTATTGCTCTCGAACAAAATCAGCGGCATCGGCGAGCTTGTAAGAAGCACAATTATGGGACGAGCATAAGACTTGCAATGTTGTTGCGTCATGCTGTGAGCGACATATCCGGTTCGTACAGGCCATATAGAAAGATTGTGCATGACCAATGACTAAAGGGCGGGCCGAAATCGTTGCAAAAGTTTACCGTGGCGACACAATTGAGGCAGTTCACTATGGTTCTATCGCTGTAGTCGGCCCAAACGGTCGACTGACTCACTCCCTCGGTGATCCGCACATGGTCACAATGGCGCGTTCGTCAATAAAACCGTTTCAGCTTCTCCCGCTCCTTCTTTCCGGTGCGGCCGATCGGTTCGGTTACTCAGACGAGCAACTGGCCATCATGTGCGGTTCGCACAACGGGTCTGACAAACACAGGTCGGTAGTCCTCTCCAATCTTGAACTCTCGGGCAACAGCGTCAGCGACTTGCAGTGCGGCAGCCACTGGCCGATGGGAATGAAAGCCGAGCTATGCTGGCCGCAAGCCGGGGAAGACCTCGATCCCGCCAGGCACAATTGTTCCGGCAAGCACTCGGGATTTCTGGCACTGGCAAAACACATGGAAGTCGAGATCGCCGACTATCTTAATCCCGAATCAGCTTCCCAACAGCTGGTTAAGCAATCGGTAGCGGACTACTGCCAGTACGATCAGAATCTGATGCCGGCCTCAATCGACGGTTGCAGTGCGCCAAACTACCCATTGCCACTTTACAATCTTGCTGTTGGCTTCCAGAAGCTGGCAGCAGCGACGGGACCGACGACCAGTATCCAAAAGGCTGCAGAGCGAATTCGGACTTCGATTTTTCACTTCCCCGAGATGGTATCCGGAGATGGACGGTTTGACTTGTCCCTTGCCGCCTCTTTCCCAAATCGCTTGATTTGCAAGGTCGGCGCCGAAGCGATCGAGGGAATTGGCATATCCGAACCGCCCATTGGCATTGCAGTCAAGGTTCACGACGGCAGCTTTCGCGCCCTCGGCGCTGTCTGCATAGAGGTCCTGCGCCAACTCAATCTGATGGACGAAGCCGATAATCTGCAACTACTGAACCCCCACCGATCTCCGCAAATCCGCAATGTTCGTGGACTAATCACCGGGAAAATTGTTGCAGATTTTGAGTTGTATAAGCTATAGTATACTCCCATGAAAGATCTGTACCTGCATACGACCAGCCATCTCGGTCTGAACTACCATCGCAGGAACGTTAAGAGGGCTACATAAGCGGTTCACCCTTTTTGTTTGCTATCCCGCGAAAACGCGATACACCAAAACGAAAGGAGAACCGTATGCAGCGAAGACGCCAGCCAGCCGAACCATACCGCATCAAGGCGGTCGAGCCAGTAAGGTTGTTAGGTCAATCAGAGAGAAAAAAGCGCATTGTCGAGGCTCACTACAATCTGTTCAACCTTGATGCTGCCGACATATACATCGATCTACTCACCGATTCCGGTACAACCGCCATGTCCTCCCGCCAGTGGGCGGCCATTATGATGGGGGATGAATCCTACGCCGGAGCGCGATCTTTCCACCGCTTCGAGGCCGCTGTCAAAAACATCTGCGAAAAGCGATTTGTCATTCCCTGCCATCAGGGAAGGTCGGCGGAAAACCTCCTGTTTTCTACAATCGTGTCAAAGGGACAGTACGTACCAAACAATACTCACTTCGATACTACACGGGGCAATACCTTACACAAAGGCGGCATTCCCATCGATTTCCCCTGCAAAGAAGCCGACCTGTCCGAAGCAGCGCCGTTCAAAGGAAATATGGATGTCTGCCGACTGGAAGAGTTCATTCTGGATAAGGGGCCAAAAAAGATAGCATTGGTGATTATGACCATCACCAACAACTCTGTCGGCGGGCAGCCGGTATCGATGCAGAATATCCGTGAGGTTTCCAACTTGTGCCTTCAACACAAGGTACCATTCTTTTTTGACTGTGCCCGTTTTGCCGAAAACAGTTATTTCATAAAACGGGACGAACCGGGATACGCCGACAAATCCATCCTTGAGATTGCGCAGGAGATGTTCTCCCTTTGCGACGGGGCTATGATGTCGGCTAAGAAAGATGGCCTCGGCAACATTGGCGGCTTTATTACCGTGAACGACGAAGATATGTATCGCAGCCTCACCGAACTGATGATAGTTATTGAAGGTTTCCCGACCTACGGCGGTCTGGCCGGTCGCGATCTGGAAGCTCTGGCCACCGGCCTTGAAGCAACTACAGCGGCGGCCTGCCGTTTCTCTTCCAGAATCCTGTCGTCAGTCGCTTTCCGCTCTGTTTCTCGCTTTTGTGCCTCAAAGGCAT
>JBHHVC010000177.1:0-6151 GCA_046754125.1 Candidatus Zixiibacteriota bacterium | reverse complement strand
GGCACGTGCAATGGCCAGATCGGCGACCGCATATACTGTTTCCATCTGTTCAGCGAACGGAAAGAGGGAGCAGCCCGTGACCTTGCTGCCCATTTGCATGGCGACCTCCGTGTAATCCCTCTTTCCCGTTTGCCACAACAGTTGAATGTTGTCGGGCAATCTGCACCGTTGAAGACTACCAATGACGGCACGATTAATCGCTCGCGCTCCCTGACTACCACCAAGAATCAAGATCGTCTTTTTTCTGGAATCCAGTCCGTATGCCTTCAATCCCCGCCCTCGTGCTCCCCGGCAAATCGCTGAGCGCACTGGATTCCCGGTAATCATGATAGTGGCCCGCGTGTGTAGATGTTGTTTCGCCTCCGCAAACCCGAGGTAGATTCGTGATGCACTCGCTGCGGCTTGACGGGTGGTAATCCCAGGGAAAGAATTTTGCTCCTGCAAGACACTCGGTATCTTTTGCATCGCTGCGATTTTGAGCACGGGCCAGCAAACATACCCGCCACTACCGACGATCAGGTCAGGTGACAAACGTCTGAGAAGCCGCCACGAAGCAATCAGCGCGCCGACAATGATAAACGGCAACAACAGATTACTCATTGTGAACGAACGCACGAAACCACGAATATTGATCAGGTGTAGTGGGTAGCCCAGACTCTCTCCAAGGCGGTATTCCAGACCGCGTCGAGTGCCCACGAAACTGATATCAACAGTCATGGCTTCACCAGCCAACTCGCGAATTCGATCCGCTATCGAAACGGCGGGAAACAGATGCCCACCAGTGCCACCTCCCGCAAAAAGGACTGTACGTCGGACCCGACTGCTCATGTCCGCACCATCCGTCGAGACAGGTTAAGAAGCACACCAATCGCTGCCGAACTGACCAAAAGTGATGAACCTCCGTAGGAGAGAAACGGCAGAGGCAGCCCGGTGACAGGCAACAATGACGTAACGACGCCAATGTTGACAGCAATGCTGATGAACAGGGAGAGAGTCATACCGGATGCAAGGAGAAAGCCGAACCGATCCGGCTGAGCCGAGGCAATATGCAAGCCGCGCCAGATAATATAGAATAGTAGCGCGAGTATCACGATTAATCCGACAAAGCCTACTTCTTCTCCAATTGCTGCAAAGACAAAATCAGTGTGCGGGTAAGGCAGAAAAAACAACTTCTGGCTGCCTTCGCCTATTCCCGTGCCGAACATACCCCCGGCTCCAAAGGTAAGGGCCGCCTGCTTTGCCTGATAGCTTCCCTGCAGTGGATCTGCGAGGGCGGTCATGTAATCCAGAATACGCGACTTCTTATAGCCGAGAACGAAGACGACGAAGGCAGATAACCCGGCCGAAGGTAGGAGGGCAAAGGCCAGGTGTTTCATTCGCGCGCCGCCCAGATAGAACATCACCAGCGCTGTAGCAAGAATGACGATAGTGCTTCCCAGGTCCGGCTCGGCCAGAATCAGCAGCAGCCCCAACCCGACCAACGGCACATATGGAAACAAAAGCTGCTTGAGCCGTGACAGATCGCGCTTCGGGTTCGACAGAGAAAACGCCAGATACACAATCATTGCAAACTTGAACAGCTCGGAGGGCTGCACTGCCAGCGGACCAACAAACAACCAACGGTGTGCACCGTTGCGTGCAGGCATTGCGAATACTATAGATAATGCTACCAGGATGACAAACATGACCAGCGTGGAATACACGGCATATTCTTTAATATCAATCCTGAGTATTACCCAAACAGAACCGAGCGCCAGCAAAGTCCAGACCAGTTGCTGGACGAAGAAATACAGATGCGAACCGAACTTGCTTTCTGCCAGCATCGATGATGTCGAATATATCATTACGAGACCTATGAGCATGGCGAATACCCATGCCAGCATCAGGCGCTCATCAATAGTCTGCCTAGTTCGAGACCGTCTCACTATTGTTCTTTCCGTTTTTCAGCGAGGCAACGGCCTCTTTGAATGCACGTCCTCGGTGTTCGAAGTCATCAAACATGTCAAAGCTGGCACAACCGGGCGACAGCAGTACAGTGTCACCGGGTCGCGCCCGGTCGAAACAAAGAGCCACCGCATCCTCCAGCGAGGGAGCAAACTCAACCGCAAAATCGCGGCCAAGGGCCTCGAATATCTTCTGACGCGCCTCACCTATGACAACAATGCCGGCTATTCTTCCGCGACCGTGCGTAATGATCGGTGTGTAGCTGCTTCCCTTGTCCTGCCCCCCCATAATCAGATAGACCGATGGTTCTATTGACCGGAGAGCATAGCAAACCGATTCGACATTAGTAGCCTTGGAATCGTTGATGAACCGAATTCCAGCCACGCTGCCGACAGACTCGAGGCGGTGTTCAACACCTTTGAATGACCGAAGGACACTCCCCATTATCTGGACATCGATATCAAACAGCGAAGCAATACAGACGGCTGCTGCCGCATTCTGAAGATTGTGTGGCCCGGGAATGCAAATCTTCGCTGCCTCCACGATCGACTTCGCGCGATCAATGTCGCGAATCTGCAATCTGCCGTCGCGCACGAAAGCGCAACTGTCCACCGAATTGGTTGCGGAGAAGAATCGCTTGATGGCCTTTGATTCGATTCGTGCAGCGTCAAGTTCGACATCTTCACGGTTCAACACCAGGTAATCATCGGGTTCCTGGTTTTCAGTTATCCGGTACTTGGCCTGCTTGTACTTTTCAAAGCTACCGTGTCGCTGTAAATGATCAGGTGTTAGATTCAGGATCGCAGCAACATGCGGCCGGAAATCGGCGATAGTCTCAAGTTGGTAGGTGGATACCTCCAGCATGACAACCGCTGATTCACTAACCCGATCAGCTATATCTGCGAATGGCCTTCCTATGTTGCCACATACGACGGTGTCAAAGCCAGCCGCATTGAATATCTCGCCGGCAAGAGTAGTAGTGGTCGTCTTGCCGTTGGAACCGGTGATTGCAACAATCCGACCCTGACAAACCCACGATGCGAACTCTATTTCGGAAAAGAAGGGAATGCCTAGCTCATGTGCTCGCGACAAAATGCCAATATCAAGCGGCACGCCGGGCGATAATACTAGAAAATCAGACTCCATCAGAAGAGGCGTGTGACCGCCGGTCTCATACGGTATTGCCTGTTCGTCGAGCACATTCGTTCGATCTAACAGTGTCTCTCGGTCGGCCGCGTCGGAGACGAAGGGTTTACTTCCAAGACGTTTGGCCAGCAAGGCTGCCGCCATCCCCGAACGGGCCATACCCAGAATACCAACCTGCCGCCCGCGTATACGATCAACAGCATTCATTACCGCACCTTCAGAGTTGCCAGTGTTAACAGCGCGAAAAGCGCACCGATAATCCAAAAACGCACGACAACCTTTGACTCCGGCCAACCGAGCAATTCGAAGTGATGATGAATCGGTGCCATACGAAAGATGCGCTTCTTGTTTCGGTATCGATATGACGCTACCTGCAGGATTACCGAAACCGTCTCGATCACAAACACCCCGCCGACGATGACAAGTAGCAACTCCTTTTTTAACAGGATTGCGATTGCACCCAGCGCGCCGCCCAAAGCGAGCGAGCCCGTATCGCCCATGAAGACCTCGGCTGGATGCGAATTGAACCAAAGGAATCCGAGCGCCGATCCGATTGCCGCTCCACAAAAAATGAGCAGTTCCCCAGACCCGGGCAGGTACTCAATCTGCAGATAGTTTGAGAAATCCATTCGGCCGGATACGTATGCAATTCCGCCCAGGGCTATGAAACAAATGCCGCATAGACCGATAGCCAATCCGTCGAGACCGTCGGTCAGATTCACTGCGTTCGACGAACCTGCCAGCACCACTGCGACAAACGGCAAGAAGAACAGTCCGAGCACGAGCACGTAGTTTTTTAGAAAGGGGATGCCTGTTGTGCCAAATTCCACATCCGGAGGCGCCAGAAAGGTCAAGCACGCCCAGAACACTATTGCCAGCAACACCTGCCCGACAAGTTTCTTGCGTGCAACCATTCCCTTCGGTTGACGCTTCACAGCTTTAAGATAGTCATCCATATATCCGATCAGGCCCAGCCAGGCAGTTGCAAGCATAACCATGAGCACGAAGTAGTTGCTCAGATCGGCCCACAACAAAGTCGGAATGATTATTCCGGCAAGCACAATCAATCCGCCCATAGTAGGTGTGCCTGCCTTTTTCTGGTGATGCTTCGGACCCTCGGCACGAATCGTTTCTTTCAGTTGAAACTGGTTGAGCATTCGAATGAACATCGGTCCCAGAATGAGTGAGATAATGATGGCCGTCACAGTCGCCCCGGCCGCCCTGAACGTGATGTAGCGAAACAGATTCAGACCGGAGACATACTTTGTTAGCGGGTACAATAGGTGATATAACATTAGGCCCCATCCCCGCAACGACTAAGAGCGTCGATTATCACTTCCATTCCAATAGAGCGCGAGCCCTTGACAAGGACGTCGTCGCCTTCACGAACAAACTCTCTAACGAAACGCGCACAATGAGCGGCAGTATCGAAATGCTGGAGGCAGGAATCGGGTACACCGCTGCTCATGGCTGCGTCGAGAGTATGCTGTGACAGCGGACCGACCAATGCACACAACGCAAACTCACGTTCAGCGAGCTGCTCACCCACACGCCCGTGATAATCCGGTCCACCCGCACCAAGTTCTGCCATGTCGCCCAGACAGATTACCCTGCGACCGGATGCGGCTCGACCAAAAAATGTATCAAGGCTGGCCCGTACCGAATCCGGGTTAGCGTTGTAGCAGTCGGCAAGGATACGTATGCCGTTCAACCTGATAGTCTCACCGCGCCATCGCGCAGTTGTAAGCTGTAACACTGACGTGTCGATATCGTCAAAGCTGTAACCTAGGGACCGGACGATTGCATAGGCAGCAAGCAGGTTGTACACCTGGTGTTTGCCCGCCAGAGGCAGCAGAAACGACTTCCCCTCTATTGTCACTCGCTGCGCTCCCTGTTCGTCTGTAGTGATCTCGTCAGTAGTGTAGTCGGCCGGATTATCAATGCCAAAAGTTGTGAAAGATCGCCCCGGTTTTCGGGCTTCCTTCATCAGTATCTGATCGTCCGCGTTCAGTACTACCGGTACGTCGAGCGAAACCGCCGCCATGAGTTCGAGCTTGGCTTCAGCAACTTCCTCGACAGTATGCAAGAACTCCAGATGTGTCGGACCGACATTGGTGATAACGATCGCATCCGGGTTAACTACACGGGCAAGATCACTCATTTCGTTGGGTGTCGATATTCCCATTTCGTACACCGCTACTTTGGTATCGCTCGGCATAGCAAAGATAGATAGTGGAACTCCAAATAGATTATTCAGATTCCCCGGAGACCGATAGACGCCTGACTCCACAGCTTCCAGCAAACATCCACACAATTCCTTTGTGGTCGTTTTGCCATTGGAACCAGTGATTCCGATCTTGCGCGCGGTGCACTCTTCAAGATACTGTTGGGCAAGACGAGTCATGGCTTTGTAACTGTCCGGTACCGCTACCATCGGAAAGTCAGCCAAACCGGTGCTGACAGAGACGTTTCCAATTTCGACCATAGCGCCAGCGGCATCGCACTTTGCCGCACGATCGATGAATTGATGACCGTCGTTCACCTCGCCCCGAATGGCAATGAACAATTCGCCCTCCTTGATAGTGCGAGAGTCTATGGATACACCAGTGAATCGCACGTTGGAATGCACGCCTTTCGCAAGGCGTCCTCCGGTCAATTGAGCCAATTGTTCAAACTGCATGCTGATCACCCCGTCACACCGTCTTCCGCCAGCGCGTAGCCCATTTTCTCCATTACCTGCCGGGCCGACTGTTCATCGCTGAAGGGAATCCGTTCGCCACCGATTTCCTGATATCGCTCGGCACCCTTGCCGGCCAGCAAAACAACGTCCCCCGCACTGGCGTGTTTGAGAATTGTCTCTATCGCCTCCGCGCGATCCGGAATAATGTCATGATTTTTCCCCTTCAGTCCCGGTTTGATGTCATCGATGATTGCTTCAGCTTGCTCGCTGCGCGGATTGTCGGACGTTACCACGACATAATCGGCCATCGTTGTCGCGGCCTCGCCCATCAGCGGTCGCTTTCCCGGGTCACGATCGCCACCGCAGCCAAACAGCAACAGG
>JBHHVC010000176.1:0-6184 GCA_046754125.1 Candidatus Zixiibacteriota bacterium | reverse complement strand
GTCATCCTGATTGTATTCAAAGAGCGAAGTCAACTGCTTCTGTGTGTCGGTCTGACCGTCGATTGTCAGGGTAATACCGTGACCAAGTCCACCGGCAAGGTTGATTCCACTGGAGTCGGCTATTGTAAATGTCAGTTGATCGGCGGTATTCACGATACCTCCGTCTGAAAAGCCGGACCTACCCACGACGGCGAATGTAATCTGCGGGCCGACAGTGTCGAGGGCCGAATTTACCGTACCAGTTATTGGAATCGAATCGACAACGGCCATCATGTCCCGTCCGCTCTGAATGCCGTATACCAGTATGCGAGCGCGTTGACCTCCATAGCTGACATCGAGGGGAGTAACGAATTCGAAGTCGAAAGTGCCTGCGGTGATACTGGCTGTTCCACGAAAAATGGCCGAACCCGACACGGCGTACACTATATCATTACCGACATTGTTGGCTGGCCGGTGAGAGAGCTGTCGGTCTGAATCAAAGACTTCGACAAACAATGTCCCCGATTCGGCGATTATATTCCCGTCATCCGACACTACCTGTCCGCTGATTCGGTTTCGTCCCAGCGCGGTCAGGCTGTCAGGTCTGTCGGTTAGTTCGATATTCATAGTCGGAGCAGCCAGATACATAAGCGGGTCACCAAAAAACAGGTAGGCCCGGTCGTTGATTTCTTCGGACGGATAGCTGTTATTCTTATACTGTCTCTTGAGCTTGGCCGCATAGACTGCCTCACACATAGTGAGAGTATCGTCACTAAACAGAAAATCGAACACCGCCTTGTTGAAGTCGGAATTGGGTTGAGCATATACGAGGCGAGTTGCTGAAAGAACCGCAACTGCCCCGCCACCACTCATGGCAAGAAGGTCCTCGGCCATTCCCTCCCGCTGAGGATCGTCGTAGAACCCGATGGCACAGGAAGCAGCCACAATCAGGGGCAGCCGGTCGCTGTTGGTCAGGCGCGGAAGGTCGCCGGCCCGTGTAAAGACGTGCTCATGCGCCCATAGATCCGGGCTACCGTGTCCGACATAGTTGACAAGCAGTGCGCCGTTGTTGAAGGCGCGTACGATAGCGTCGTTTACGGTCGGTTTTTCCCTGTTTACAAAGGGGAATTCCCATAGATAGACTTTGTTCCGAATAAACTGGCTGGGCAGATGGTACAATTCCAACTCCTCTGACTGGATCCCGTGGAATGTTTCCCAGTCAATATCTCTGCCGTTTCGGCGGGCGAACTCATCATCGGCGACCAGGGCTACTTCGGTCCGCCACTGGCCGAAAGATGAAGGCTGTTCGTACCGTTTTATTTTGTCGCATATTATCTTGATCTCGGCAGCATTGCGTACCGACCAACGAGCGGTCATCATGTCAAACCCGCGATCTCCCTGAATGTAGCTGGTGTCCGAATCGAGGATACCACGCGGACCAAACGAAACATAGTTATCGTCGGATACCGAGCTGACACCATTGATGTTCACAATCATAGGAGGCACAAGGTTAGGTACGCCGGTACCGAGGTGGTCCAGATAGTCGTGGCTGCCGTCGCCGACAAAGAGCACTGCCGAGGGGGGGGGAGATGAGTAGTTTGTGTATGCAAAACGGAGGAAGTCGCGGATGGCAACCGGGTCATACAGGCCGAAACCGAAGTTATCCATAATATCTTCTACTGTTATGACTGAGATCGAGTATCCGTCGGCCCTGCGGTAGGAAACATATTCGTCGACGGCAGCGACGAACCTGCGGGGGGTAATCAGAAACATGTCAACCTGACCGGCAACTTCGCGCAGGTCGGTTACGGGAGATTCAGTGATTGACTGAGCCGTCACTAACGACGATTGATCGCAGAGATAGAACCTGTTCACTCCATCGAGTTCCATTTCTACCTGCATCGACAACAGGCCGGCAGAACGTTCGAAGCCGGTCACGAGGGACGGTTTGAGTGGGTCGGCAAGGTCCACCACAAGGGGCTGAGCCGAAAAGTCATCAACGATTTCAAGGAGGGCAATCCCTGAAAACGGATCGAGTGCAATGTCCAGTTTTCCCGCTTGCGCCTGCAAACGGCTAGTGTATTCCGCCTGAAGATAATCGAAATATGGCTGCTCAGATGCCCCGGCAAACAGGGCCAGGGTTACATCGTTTAGACCGTCCTTTAGTGACTCTGTCCAGTAGTTACAGCCGAATCTGTTGCACGATTTGCCGAGGACCGCGCTTCCGTTGATTTGCATGTCAATATACGGACTGGCTACCGCTCCCCGGAGGATTATTCGAGCGCTGTCGCCGACCACAGCACTCGGGGTGAACAAGGAAAAAGATAGCGAGGCCTGGTCGGTCCAGAACCAGTTGGTATAGTCTTCTATTTCGCCATCGCTGAAATGGAGGACATGATCCTGTTGCACACGAACCCGTCGGATAAAGGAGGTGATATTTGTGTCGGAAGGCGCGGTAGGAGAGCCGTCGATGGTGGCCATTCGTGATGGCACACCTCCGCCCTGATATGTCGTGGTCAGCCAGTAGACATTTTGCGTAGTATGGCGATTGTCTGTGTATATCGGTCCCGCCCCCGCCTGATAGGAAAAGCGGCTGAGCGATTCGCAAAAGAACAACAGGTTATCGCTCGTGTCGAAGCTGCCATCGCCGCCGTCCTGAATGGACAGCGCTATCTCGGTCAGATTGGGCAACTGCGGCTGGTTTTCGATCGGAAGCGGAAGGCCACCGCCACTGAACATTCGTATCGACGACGAGGACAGGCTGCTGATATCGACTCCGGAAGAGCTAAGTTCTGTTGCGGTCAGTCTGCACATACCTGTCTCATTGGTCGTAATCTTGAACCATTGCGACGCATCGCCGAGGACAGACTGATCGGCGCCCGACCCGGCTGCCATTGGTTGTCTCGGAACAGACCACCGACGGGATTCTTTCCAGTTGAGTACCGTCGCTCGCATAATGCGGTCGAAAACAGGATCGCTAATGCCACTGGCCGTTTTGTCGCCGCCAGTAAAACGCAGAGTAATAGAGATGTCTGAAAGGACCTGACTTCCGACTACCGGATTGACTCGAACTGTCACCAGCGGACGGGATCGGATGAAATGGATCTCTGATATTTCCACAGTCGATCCATCAGGGACACTATCGGCGTAAGCAGACAGAGACGGATCGAGCGGTATCAGCCGGGACGTTTTGAAATCGATCAGGCTCACTGAGGCGCCGGGCGGGACTCCCACGATTATTGGCTTTGTCAATCTGATCTTCCCGTCGTCGGTAGCAGACCGGCTGCAGTTGGTCAGATCGGAGGGAAAGTGTACGGTGAACGATAACTCGTCCGCGTTTGATGATATAATATCGATGTCATTTGAATCTGACCGTGACATGACGGCAGAGGATGCCGCGAAGAAAATAATCGAAGTTATACAGAGTCGTTTGTACATCGGTCACCGGGTATTAGCCCGGCCCACGCACCTGGCAAATATACGCCTACGGTTCCGGGGCCAGTTATTAAAACCGCCTCAAAGTTCTGGTCTAGTTTTCGGTCTACTTAATCCAGCACATTAACCGTAGGTCTATAAGCACCTCCAAATCTGTATAAATCACCAAATGATATATAGTTCCCTCGAAATTGTCAAGCGAGGGAATTGTCAATCAAAGCGGATCACCCGCAATTCTCTGGCCAAGCCAGAAGCAAACCTGCAACAATCGGATAACGGCTTGTCTTTCAATGCCTTAGTAGGAAGTCAATCTCGCCGGTCGACAAACAAGAGACTAAACAGTTGTCTTTTGGTTTGACCAAACATGAACAGGTTTTCATGTTTTTTTTGGAAAAATCCAAAATCCGGCTGTTTTTCGGCAAAGTAATTGAGACTGGCTGGTGTGGTCGCGCACCCTCCGAGGCCTGTTGACAAACCCCTGTTTTCGGAGATTGCAGACATGAAAGCGTTTGCCAATGATGTGACCGCTTAAATATGAAACCTGCGTAGAGGGTTATGCAGAAGCGCAGCTTGTGCAGGCAGGGCCCCACCTTTTCAACAGGCTTTTCGCATGTAGAACGATGGCCGCTACCCTCCAAACCGTGCGTTGACGACGTTGTTGTAGATCGACCCGAAGGAATAGGAGAAGCCTATTGAGGCCCAGTAGTTCCAGGGATCGCTTTTTTCGCTCGCCTGAACCGCGTCGGTTCCCCCAGAATATGTAACGGTCGGGTCATCGGCCTGCCGGGTTCGCGCCAGGTATCGGACCAGTCCCAGCCGCAATCGCGCGGCCAGTCGTTTGCGAATCGTGTCGTCGGTATCGGAATCAACCGTGAAGAACTTCAGGGTATCGACCATCGCGGAGAATTCATTTCTCCCTATGAACTCCATAGTTATTTCGTCCCCGCCACCACCTGTAGACTGTGTGGACACCAAAACATGAACATCGGATTGCTTGCGGTCTCGTACAAAATTGACAAAAGTCAGTTCGGTCTTCAGATAATCGTAGTAGCCTGACGGACAATCGCGACAATCCACATAGACATCCAGCGCATCGTGGTTCGTCGCTGTCGTATCGGAAGTAGGTCCTTCGGCGCTAACCGAGCCTGCCAACGTGAGATAACTGTAGATGACGCAATGCAGGACAAACGCAGAAGATTTCATTCCCTGACCTCCCGGCCGTGAGCGATGACATCGTGATAATGGCGCATTGTGTCTTTATACGGGCCAAACTCGAAAAGGTTGTTAGAATCGAATGTGGGTTTGTTGAGAACAGGAAAAAGGACGGACATCGCTGTCCGCCCTTTACTCAGTTTGCGTGCACCCACCGTCGAACCGCTGCCGAAAAGCTTGTCGGACAGCCAGCTCGAATCGGGCTGACCCGCAACACACACCAGTTACTACTTACCGCTGCTACCTCCCGGTCCTGACGGGGTTCATAGGCTCGTGTTGTACGGGACCCGACTGTCAACACCGCTTATCCGCCGACACCAGTCGACCGCTAAGCCCTCGGGTGGGGATTCAACCCCGGTATAGCGGATTCCGGGTCACAGGGCACCGCTAGCTCCCCGTCTAGCACAAACAATCAAAAGCTAATGTATCAGCGCATCTGTGGGCGGCAGACCTCCCGGTCTGCCCCTTGACATCGCAATGACATTCAACGCACCAAGCCACAAAAAAATGGAGCCGGCCGGGATCGAACCGGCGGCCTTCGCATTGCGAACGCGACGCTCTCCCAACTGAGCTACGGCCCCTTTCACTTACTCGTCGATTCCACTCGTGGAGACGATGCTTACTGACACTGTTTGCCTTCTTATTCAGTTGTCAAACGACTTCGGGACCAATCGCCCAAGTTGCCGCAAGCAAACAAAAAGCTGCCTCGCGAGCAAGCGGTTTTTGAGTATGCAAGGACGATGGAAATAGATTCAGGCAGCACTTGTCAGAACTTTAGTCCGCCGACAAGACTGATTGAGCGATTCTTGATGTCCACACTTTCACTGGTCAGGGCCGGGTTAATGTCCCATTGAAAATGAAGCTCAACCAAAAAGGATAAAGAGCCGGGCACTCCAAACTCCACCCCGACTCCAGCCTCTGCTCCGAGTACTGTCGAGTTGAATTCACTTTGAAAAAAACTCTCAATGTACCGCTCTGCGTCAGGAGCGACATCAGCGAGGATATTCAAACTCGGCCCCGCGCTCAGCACAAGACCACTACCGCCAAGACTAGTATGGACACGCAGCAACACTGGAACCGAAATATAGGTCAGGCGATAATCGATTACGGCGGGTATCCCAAGCAACGGGCTGCCCTGTTCATCAAACAGAGGTATCCTTTGCTGTGAACCTCGCTGAACAAAATGCAGTTCGGGACTGATAGCAATAAGCGGCAGCGGATTGTATTCGATAAACAGCCCGATGTCGATACCCTGTCTTCGGCTGGCGTTGGCCGCAGTTCCGACTTTGGACGGCCCGGTGAGATGGTAGTCGAAAGTAAACTCGGCGTAGGAAATACCTGCCTTGATTCCGAAACTACGGCTCAAAGCGGCAGGCGACATGACTACAAGTGTAACAAACACCGCGACCACCGGCAGGGCTATTTGTCTCATCATTGGTTTCACCGAGCGTTGACCGCTTGTCCGATAGCACTCATGTCCTGAATATACATGCTGCGCTAACGATGGACAACGCTATAGAATTAAATAAGAAAGAGCCCGCCGGGGGGCGGGCCCTTA
>JBHHVC010000175.1:0-6242 GCA_046754125.1 Candidatus Zixiibacteriota bacterium | reverse complement strand
GCAAAACGAAGCTCCTGCTCCATTGCTATAGGAGTGATCAACTCTATTTCCATCGTTACGTTGTCGCCCGGCATAACCATCTCGATGCCCTTAGGCAACTCCGCTATCCCCGTCACGTCGGTCGTGCGAAAATAAAACTGCGGACGATAACCCGTGAAGAACGGAGTGTGACGACCACCCTCCTCCTTCGTCAATATGTAAACTTCAGCCTTGAACTTAGTATGCGGCGTGACACTGCCAGGCTTGGCCAATACCATACCGCGCTCAAGATCGTCCTTGTCTACTCCTCGAAGAAGTAAACCAACATTGTCACCGGCCTCGGCTTGATCCAAAAGCTTACGGAACATCTCGACACCGGTAACTACCGTCTTGCGAGTATCACGCAAGCCAACGATCTCTATCTCATCACCCTTGTTTATGACGCCACGCTCAACACGACCTGTCCCCACAGTGCCACGACCGGTTATCGAAAATACATCCTCTACTGGCATCAAAAAAGGCTTCTCCATCTCACGCTTCGGCTCAGGAATATACTCATCCAATGCCTTCACCAACTCGTCTATCGACTTGAAAGCTTCATCATCTAGGGAACTCTCGGTATCTGAACCCTTGGCCATAGCGGTCAATGCCGAACCGCGTATTACCGGTATGTCATCGCCGGGAAACTTGTATGCACTCAAAAGATCGCGAACCTCAAGCTCCACCAAATCCAAAAGCTCAGGATCGTCCACCTGGTCTACCTTGTTCATGTAGACAACTATACAAGGTACACCAACCTGACGAGCCAAAAGAATATGTTCCCGTGTCTGAGGCATGGGACCATCCGCGGCCGAGACCACAAGTATCGCTCCGTCCATCTGGGCCGCGCCTGTGATCATGTTCTTAACATAGTCGGCGTGACCGGGACAGTCTACGTGAGCGTAGTGATGTGTCTCACTCTCGTACTCCACATGGGCTGTCGCAATTGTGATTCCGCGCTCGCGCTCCTCTGGAGCGTTGTCGATCGAATCAAACGAACGAATCTCGGTATTGTTCTTGCGTGACAAATACATCGTCATCGCAGCCGTCAACGTCGTCTTTCCGTGATCTACATGACCAATCGTACCTACATTTACATGTGGCTTCGTTCGATCAAATTTCACCTTCGCCATGACTAATCGTTCCCTTTGCTATATTGCCACATTTTCTAACATCTTCTTCGACACTTCGGCCGGAACCGATGAGTACCGTGCAAACTGCATACTAAACACGGCTCGCCCCTGTGAAATGTTGCGCAGAGTGCTGGCATAACCAAACATTTCCGATAGAGGAACTGTGACCGAAATAGTAGTGATTTCCGCACGCGGCACCATACCGTTTATCTTGCCCCTGCGAGAGCTCAGATCACCGACGACCGCGCCCATATACGCTTCCGGGACAACAACCTCTACATCCATAATAGGCTCGAGCAATTGAGGTCTTGCCTTGCGAACGCCCGCCTGAAAGGCCATAGAACCTGCCGCACGGAAAGCCATCTCATTGGAATCGACGTCATGAAAAGCACCGTCGGTAAGCTCACAGTGAATGCCCGTCATCGGATATCCAGCCAGAACGCCGCTGGTCATTGCTTCTTTCACACCCTTTTCCACCGCGGGAATATACTCCCTGGGAATCGATCCTCCAACAATCTTGTTTTCAAATCGGAACTCCGCGCCATCATCGGTGGGTTTAACCGTCATATAAACGTGGGCAAACTGCCCGCGACCGCCCGTCTGACGGGCTAATTTGTATTCGCAGTCAACCTCACGAGAAATAGCCTCTTTATACGCCACTGACGGTCGCCCAATCGCTGCCCCCACCGAAAATTCTCGCTTCAAGCGATCGGTCAGGATTTCCAGATGAAGTTCGCCCATGCCACTGATTATGGTCTGACCGGTCTCATCGTTGTAAGAGACCCGAAAAGTCGGGTCTTCCTCTGCCAGCTTAATCAGCGCATCAGTGAGTTTGTCCTGATCCGATTTGGTTTTCGGCTCTATAGAGACACTGACCACCGGCTCGGGGAACAACATCCGCTCCAGAACTATCGGTTGCTTCATGTCACACAATGTGTCGCCAGTGGTTGTCTTTCGCAGACCAATGACGGCAACAATATCGCCGGCGTCCGCCACCTTGATGTCTTCGCGCTTATTGGAGTGCATTCTCAGAATACGAGCAATGCGCTCCTTGACTCCCGATGTGGAGTTCAGCAGGTACGACCCGGCCTTGATAGAACCCGAATAAACGCGCACATAGGTAAGCTTACCCACATAGGGATCAGTTGCAATCTTAAAAGCCAGAGCGGCCGTATGAGCTGCCGGATCGGCGGACCGCTCGATCATCTTCTCAGTATCGTCTACCTGATGACCGATCACTGGCGGCTTGTCCATGGGAGAAGGGAGGAAATCTACGATGCAGTCGAGCAGCTTTTGAATGCCCTTGTTCTTGAATGAGGACCCACACATTACCGGAACCATATCGCCGGCTATGGTAGCCTTGCGAACAGCAGCATGAACTTTTTCCGGGTCCAACTCTTCATCCTTAAGGAATTGCTCCAAAAGATGGTCATCGTGCTCCGCAACCGCCTCCAACATCTTTTCCCGGTATTCGTTGGCCACTTCCAGCATGTCATCAGGCACCGGCAGGTCGTCAAAAGTGACCCCATGCGAATCCTCGTGAAAGACGCGGAATTTCATTGTGAGAAGGTCAATAATCCCGCCGAAAAACTCTCCCTCTCCAGCGGGGATATCAACCGCAACACAATTGGAGGCCAGGCGCTTATTGATTTCCCCAAGAGTCCCGGCAAAGTCAGCTCCAGTACGATCCATCTTATTAATGTAGGCGATTCTGGGGACTCCGTACTTGTCAGCCTGGCGCCACACCGTTTCAGACTGAGGCTCCACACCGCCTACGGCGCAAAACAGAGCCACTGCACCATCGAGAACCCGCAGCGACCTCTCCACCTCTACGGTAAAGTCAACATGACCCGGTGTATCAATGATATTGATGGCATGCTCTCGCCAGTAACAGGTGGTGGAAGCAGAGGTGATAGTGATTCCACGTTCTTTCTCCTGCTCCATCCAGTCCATAGTGGCAGCGCCGTCATGCACCTCGCCGATCCGATGCGTCTTCCCTGTGTAAAAGAGAATACGTTCGGTCGTGGTGGTTTTGCCGGCGTCGATGTGCGCCATTATACCGATATTTCTTACTTTACTTAATCCCATAGTCTTTATATGAAAATACCCCGACTGATCCATCAAGAAGCATGTGCGCACCAACAAAGAGGAAGTTACACAACTTGATTTTCCGATCAGCAAGGGGCGGAAGAACCAACTATCAACTTCTTATGTTCTCACGTTTCGTGTGCTATAGTCACGTCCGGTCCTAGACCTCCGTATACAATTACTGTAGCTGTCACACGCGCGCCACGAAGAGCCCGACTACCATCTGAAGTGAGCAAAAGCCTTATTGGCCTCTGCCATCTTATGGGTATCCTCCTTTTTCTTGATTGAACCGCCTTCATTATTAGCTGCCGCCATCAATTCAGCAGCAAGTTTTTCCGCCATCGACTTGCCACTGCGAGCAGATGCAAACGACGTTATCCACCGAATTGCCAATGCAGTCCGACGGTCGGGTTTTACTTCGACCGGCACCTGATAAGTGGCGCCGCCAACCCGCCGCGATTTAACCTCGAGTACGGGCTTCACATTATTCATGGCCTTATGAAATACTTCCAAGCCGGGTTGCCCAACCTTGCGCTCCACAGAATCCATAGCACAATAGAGCGTATTCTCCGCCACTGAGCGTTTCCCATGCTTCATCAGACATGAGACAAAGAAGGTCACCAACGTGTCGCCATATTTGTGATCGGCCAGCCGTGGCCGCTTGGTTGCTTTTTTTCGTCTGGACATCTTCTCGCTCTACCTATGCTTTCGGCTTCTTAGTGCCATACTTTGACCGGCTTTGTTTCCGATCACCTACCCCGGCCGTATCCATTGTTCCACGAATCACGTGATACCGTACTCCGGGCAAATCCTTGACGCGACCGCCGCGAATCGTCACGATCGAGTGTTCCTGAAGATTATGCCCCTCACCCGGGATATAGGCGGTCACTTCAATCTTGTTGGTCAACCGTACACGGGCGACCTTGCGAAGGGCCGAGTTCGGCTTCTTCGGCGTCGAAGTGTACACACGGGTACAAACCCCACGCCGCTGCGGACAGGATTGAAGAGCAGGCGTCTTGGTTTTCTCAACCAACTTCCGCCTTCCCTTGCGTATCAACTGACTAATTGTCGGCACTATTGCTCCTAATACCATTCATTCACGAGTTTACACAAAAAGCCGCTCATAATACTCGAGACGGTCAAACCTGTCAAGCGTTTTCATTGAAAATATCGGCCACTGTCGGCTTCTCGCTCTCAGCGACCAATCCCGCCACCTCGGAGGTCTCTTCCTCATCATGTTCCACACCGATAGTACGGTAAGGCTCAATGCCGGTACCGGCTGGAATCAGGTGGCCGATAATGACATTCTCCTTAAGTCCTCGTAGATTATCCACTTTTCCGCAAATGGCTGCTTCTGTCAACACTTTAGTTGTTTCCTGGAATGAGGCAGCCGAAATGAAGCTTTCCGTGGATAGCGAAGCTCTGGTTATGCCCAGCAAAAGCGGCTTGGATGTGGCTGGTTCGCCGCCCTCAGCAATGACGCGAGCGTTTTCCTCGGAGAACTTGTTCTTGTCCGCTCGCTCGCCTTCAAGGAAGTTCGTGTCACCCACATGTTCTATTAAAACCTTCTGCATCATCTGTTTAACGATAACTTCAATGTGCTTATCGTTGATCTTGACACCCTGAAGTCGATAGACTTCCTGGATTTCATTTACAAGGTAAGACTGGGCCTCGTAGACGCCTAAAACATCGAGAATATCGTGCGGGTCGATAGCCCCTTCGCAGAGTCGATCTCCCGCCCGAACCTTGTCACCAGCGTGCACCATCATGTGCTTTCCGTGGGGGATTAGATATTCGCGCACTTCGTCCTGGCCTGCCTTTACCAGCAATTGCTGCTGTCCACGCACAATCTTGCCAAACTCGACAACGCCTTCGACTTCCGAGATAACCGCCGGATCGTGAGGACGTCTGGCCTCAAACAACTCGGCTACTCTTGGCAATCCGCCGGTGATGTCGCGAGATTTGGAAATTACTCGCGGCATCTTCACCAGAACAACGCCAGCCTTGACATCCTGACCGTCAGCTACCTGTAGCTGTGCGTCGGTCGGTACTCGGTAACTTGCCAATGTTTTGTCAGCGGCACTTACAATCTTTACCGTCGGAAACAGCGACTTGTCCTTGGTATCAATTATTATTGACTGAATCAATCCGGTCTGGGAGTCGATGGCCTCCCGATAGGAGACATCCTTTTCTATGTCGGCGAAGACGACCTTGCCGCTCTTTTCTGAGAGAATAGTGCCAATGTAGGGGTCCCACTCCAAAATAGGGTCTCCCTTTTTTATCTCCTGGCCATCAAGAACCAACAGATTCGATCCATACGGGATTTTGAGCTTGGCCCGAGTGCGTCCGTCCGTGTCAACAATGTGAGCCTCGCCAACACCGTCGCGGCTGGTTACAATTCGCGACTTGTCTTCACGCTGGAGAACTTTCACATCCTTGAGTGTGATGGTTCCCTCGTATTTTGACTCGACCATCGACTGCTCAGCGATGCGGGCCGCGGTCCCACCAATATGGAAAGTACGCAAGGTAAGCTGCGTGCCCGGCTCACCGATGGACTGAGCGGCGACCACACCGACTGCCTCACCGATATTCACCATCGCCATATTGGACAGGTTACGCCCGTAACATGCGGCACATACTCCTTGCCGGGATTCGCAGGTCAGCACCGAGCGAATATGGACTGTCTCAATGCCGGCATCTTCAACCGCGGCTGAGTCTGCTTCATGAATCTGGTCACCGGCAGCAACTAACACTTCGTCAGATATTGGGTCGTATATATCGTCAAGCGTTACTCGACCAAGAATACGATCACTAAGTGACTCGATAACCTCTTCTCCTTCTTTGAGCGCAGAGACTTCCAAGCCGAGTATCGTACCGCAGTCAACTTCACGAATAATTACATCCTGCGCAACATCCACGAGACGCCTGGTCAGGTAGCCGGCATCGGCCGTCTTCAGGGCCGTATCGGCTAGACCTTTACGTGCGCCGTGAGTTGAAATAAAG
>JBHHVC010000174.1:0-6330 GCA_046754125.1 Candidatus Zixiibacteriota bacterium | reverse complement strand
CCAAAACTATTGGTGGCATAGAGCATTTTCATTTTACGAACGCAAAAGTCTACATTCACCTTAGATTTGATAGTTTCGTAGCTGCTTTGAAGAGTGGGAAAGTTATGTTTGATATTAGAATTGGAATAAATAGGACAGTGGGGCGACCTGATTATGGAAAGCCCCATGATCACGGGAGCGGATTTAGAGTTCGTCGAGAAAACCTACACGAATTATTCGACGAAGTGCTTGATATCAAGTAATTCCGTAGGTCAGAACAAATCTGTTGTACCCAGAACGTCTTTCTACTTATCAGTATTGATCCGGCAAGTAGAGAGGCCGCGCTTTTCAAGATATTGCTGGTGCTGTTCCTCGGCGAGATAGAATGGACCCGCTGGTTCTATCTGTGTGACTATGTCGGATGCATAGGCATCGCTGGCCGCAAGCTCATCTTTCGAATTCAGGGCCGCCTGACGTTGCTCTTCGCTATGATAGAAAACAACTGATCGATACTGGCTGCCGATATCAGGTCCCTGTCGGTCCAGTTGCGTTGGATCGTGACTTTGCCAAAACAGGTCCAGCAACTGCCGATAGGAAACTTGCGAAGGGTCGAATATGACCTGCACCACTTCGGCATGCCCGGTATTGTCATCGCAGACCTGCCGGTAGGTGGGGTTATCGACATGGCCGCCGGCAAACCCGGCCGCAGTGGATATCACTCCGGGAATCTGACGAAAGGCTGCCTCGACTCCCCAGAAGCATCCCGCTCCGAATGTTGCTGTTTCTCTTACTACGTCATTTTTCTTGGTCATTGAGTCCCCATTTCCATCTTTTCCCCTGCCGTCCGCACTAACGACGTTTTCCTGAGCCAATTCCGCCCGGGCGTTGCTATCGCTCCGGAAGCCCCCGCAGCTCCAAATCAGCAAAGCCAGAGCCATTTGCGCTGGAAATCCAGACGGAGCAATACGCGATCTTCTATTCATACAGAATTGTAACCGCACTCACAATCCGGAAGTGCCGCCAATAGCAACATTTTGGTGAGGAATCTCCGGCTTTCGGGCCATCCTGCAGAGTCCTCTGCTGCGACCTGCCGACATTTGCTTGTAGGCACAAAATGTTGTACTTTAGGCGCTCGGAAAGACCAGGAGAGTAAGGAAACATGTTTACACAGATAATAACAAAGATATTCGGGACCAAACACGATCGCGATGTCAAGAAGCTCGCGCCTGTTTTGGATGAAATAAACCAGCAGTTTGAGCAGCTCCAATCCCTCTCAGATGAGCAATTGTGCGGCAAAACCGACGAATTCAGGCAGAGACTTGCTGACGGCGAAACTGTCGATGACATCCAGTGCGAGGCATTCGCTGTGGTCAAGGAAGCATGCCGCCGCCACCTCGGACAGATCTGGGATGTAGCCGGAATCCCCACCGAGTGGAACATGGTCCACTTCGATGTTCAGCTCATAGGCGGCATTGCCTTGCATCAGGGCAAAATCGCCGAAATGTCAACTGGTGAAGGAAAAACACTAGTGGCGACTCTTCCGGTCTATCTGAATGCCCTCGCGGGCAAGGGCGTTCATCTCGTAACGGTCAATGACTATCTGGCCATGCGCGACCGGGACTGGATGGGGAAGATTTACGAATACCTCGGACTCACCGTTGGAGTTATTCAGAATCAGATGACCAACGAAGAGCGTCGCAAGATGTACGAGTGCGATGTTACATTTGGAACTGCCAACGAGTTTGGGTTCGACTACCTCCGCGACAACATGGCTCAAACCGCTCAGGACAGGGTACACCGCAATTACCACTATGCCATCATTGACGAGGTAGATTCAATTCTCATCGATGAAGCTCGCACGCCGCTGATCATATCGGGCCATGTGGAATCGAGCGTGCATGACCGCTACCGTGAGATGCGACCGACCGTCGAAGCAATTGTCCGGCGACAAACAACGCTGATCAACGACATGATCGCCAAAGCTAAGCAGCTGCTTGATGGTGAAAAAGCAGACGACGAATTCGAGGCCGGGATCAACTTGCTGGCTGCGCAGCGAGGAGCGCCAAAGAATAAGCGCCTAATGAAACTCCTCAAGGAAACCGGCATGAAAAAGCTGCTTACCGATGTGGAATCGGCTTTCATGCGCGACAAGAAACTGCATGAAATTGATGATCGTCTGTATTACTTCATCGAAGAACGCGAACATTCCATAGCACTGACCGATCTTGGAACATCGATGCTGACCAAGGAAGAGCAGAAACTCTTTGAAATCCCGGACATCTCGACCATGCTCTCCGAGATCGAGGGAGACGAATCGATCTCCGAGGAAGAGCGCAAGGAAAAAACCGACGAAATCTATCGCGTTCACGCCGAACGATCTGAAAAGGTTCATGCCATAAATCAACTCCTGCGCGCCTATTCGTTGTATGAAAAGGACGTTGAATACGTGCTGGAAGATGGCAAGGTTATGATCGTTGACGAATTCACTGGTCGTGTCCTGCCGGGGCGGCGCTACTCCGACGGTTTGCACCAATCCATCGAGGCCAAAGAGGGCGTGCGCATTGAAGCGGAGTCGCAGACGCTGGCCACTATCACGTTGCAGAATTACTTCCGCATGTATGACAAACTGGCCGGGATGACCGGTACTGCCGAAACAGAGGCATCCGAGTTCTTTGATATCTACAAGCTCGATGTCATGGTCATACCGACCAACGTTCCGGTGATTCGCAATGATAACGACGACCAGATATTTCGCACTCGACGCGAAAAATACAACGCCATCGTAGAGGAGATCGGCGAGTGCAACGGCAGGGGTCAGCCAGTGCTTGTTGGCACCATTACTGTCGATGTGTCCGAGACAATTGCACGCATGCTGAAAAGAGCCGGTATCAAACACAACGTACTCAACGCCAAGCAGCACCAAAGGGAGGCCGAGATCGTTGCCCGAGCGGGCCATGCGGGGTCTGTAACTATTGCCACCAACATGGCCGGACGCGGAACCGATATAAAACTCGGGCCCGGCGTTGTCGAGGCAGGCGGCCTGCATATCATCGGTACCGAGCGCCACGACTCGAGGCGGATCGATCGCCAGTTGCGAGGCAGATGCGGCCGTCAGGGCGACCCCGGGTCGACAATATTTTACCTATCCCTCGAGGACGATCTGATGCGCCTCTTTGGCGGCGATCGCCTGGGCACAATCATGGATAAGTTGGGAGTGGAGGAAGGTGAGGTTATTACGCACGCGATGGTTACCAAAGCGATCGAGCGCGCGCAGAAGAAAGTCGAGGCGCAGAACTTCGCCATTCGTAAGCATACCCTGGAATACGACGATGTGATGAATGTCCAGCGCAAGTGGATATATGAACGACGTCTGGCTGCCTTGGAGCGAGAGTCGATTCGGGATGAAGTTGTAGAGCTGATCGAGATTGTTCTGGATTCTCTGATAGATACGCATTGCCCTGAGGAGCAGCACCCCGAAGAGTGGAATCTGACCAGTTTTTGTGATGACTTGCGCAGTATCTACCTGTTCAATCTCCAGTTCCGCGATGAGGATTTGGCTGCACTTACCAGAGAGACTCTGAAGGAGAAGGTCCACGACGCTGTTACCAAGTTCTATGAGGCGAAGGAAAACGCTTACGGCGAAGAAGTGATGCGCCAGTTGGAGCGGTATGCTGTTTTGTCGACGATCGATCGCCACTGGCGGGATCATCTGGCCGAGATGGATGAGCTTCGTACGGGAATCGGTTTGCGAGCATATCACGGTGCTATGGGTAAGCCGATCGACCTGTACAAGCGCGACGCCTTCCAGGCGTTTGAAAAGATGATCGACACGATTGATCGTGAAATCGTCAATCTGGTGTACAAGCTGCGCGTGAATATACCTGAAAAGTCGCGAGCGGAACGGCGCAGCGAAACCGCCCTTGTGACGCAGCACGCCGACGCAACCGGGATGGGCTTTGCGGGATCCGGCAGCGCTCCGACAGTTGAAGGCGGCCCCGCCGAATCCAACCCGATGGCTAAGGCTTCGCAGGCGGGTCAGCAGGCGCGCACGTTCAAGCGCGATCTGCCCAAGGTCGGCCGCAACGAGCCGTGCCCCTGTGGATCGGGGAAAAAGTACAAGAAATGCCACGGCACGTTGGAGTGAACCTGCCGCCCGTCTTCAGCGCATTACTTACTGCAAGATCATTACACCGAACGTTTTCGGATCGTAATCGATCGGCGTCTGCCAGTTGCCTGAAGTATCGAGTCGTTTCTGCTTGCGACGAAAATTGAGACGCCATTGTTTTGAAGTAGTGGCCGACGTTCCCAGTTCCGCAAGGGGAATACGGACCTCCATGTTCCAGTGGTCCTTTGCGAAGCCTGTTTTGACATCGTATGTGCCGTTCCATTCGCGGTCAGCTTCGTAATGGCCGATCGAATCAAAAACGATTTTCTGATCGAAGGCAGTGCCGAGGGGATTGAAGTATATCTGATAGACGATGCTGTCTGAGGGATCAGGGCAGAAGAAGAACCCCACGCAGTCCTCTCCATACACAGCTCCATCTCGCTCCTTAACGATCGCATGAATAGAATCCATCTTCTTCTCGGTGCAATGAGCGGCCAGATACAGGTTGTCGTTGTCGTGCGCAAAATAGAACTCCACCGGATCGATATCGGACGTGTCTCCATCGGGAGAATACAGCAATGCCTGAGGTTGCGTCCAAACGTCGCCGCATATATTGGCATCAATCTTGGGCGGTTTCGTCGTTCTTACACAACTTACCTGTCGTGAAACTTGCACGCTTGCAGACGCCCGGTAGGTTTTGTCCTCGCGATAGGGAAAGCCGGCTGTAACAGTTGGCACCGGGTACAACTTGCCGGTGGAAGCGACAGTAAATTCCATAGTTCGGCTGGAATTCGCAGGCAATGAAACGGCTACAGAGTTTGGCTCAACAGTCCATCCGCTCGGGATATCCCAGCGAATGCTGTCAGTCATTTTCCACTGCGAGATATTGTGGACCGTCAGTGGCAACGTCACTTTGGAGACAGTGGCGCCCCCGTCGACCTGCAGTGCCTGCGAAAACTGAAGTCCCTTGCGATCGATTTCGGCGGCGAAGTGCAGATCGTCAGCGGTCGCTTCGTCCCAGGGAAGAACAGAGGCCATTCTAATTGGGGCTATGGCAATCTCAGAGGCGTTCACTGTTACCCACGCAAAGTGATAGCCCAGTCCGCTCGGCCCGGGACGCATCCCGCCGCCACCACTGCCCATACCTGTGTAGATTATGCCGTCGTACTCGCCGCTGAAATAGCGGTGAAAGTGACCGGAGAAGACTGCATCAACACCCTGCGCCGCGAACAGATCATGCAATTCATGCGACTTGCCCAGAGCAATCGTCTCGTACCAGAATGGCTTGTGAATGAATACAATGGTTTGCTTTGCGTCGCTATGAGTTTTCAGGTCGTTAGCCAACCATTGCATCTGCTCCGGCAGGAGATTTCCGTCGGTGTCGAGGCGGGAATTGTCGAGAACCACCAGATGCAGGTCGCGATAGTCGAACGAATAGTATGGCTCACCTACATTTCGGCGATACGACTCCAACATTGCGTCGGTTGTGATATCATGGTTGCCCGGAGTATGGTGAGTCGGCATTGTCAACGGTTCGAGCAACTCAATATAGTCCTGCCACTGATTATTGAGCTCAGTCTCGTCATCTGTGTATCCATCGATCAGGTCACCGACCGTCATCACAAAATCCGGACGAAGCCGCTGGATTTCTACGACAATTTCTTTGTGTACTCCCGGCTCGGGTTCCCCGGTGCGGTCGCCAATCACGGCAAAGCGGATGGGATGGTCTGAGAGCTGTGACTCATCATCATTGGATGTACCTAGGGCCACCGACCAAAGAGAAATCAATGCCCAAAAGACAGTTGCAAAGTCAGAAATGCGTTTCATCAGCGCCACTTCCTATTGAAAACGGTGTTTGCCTACGCTATATTATAGAACGCGTCCATTCCCGGGTAGATTGCGTGGCGTCCTATGGTCTCTTCGATGCGAAGCAATTGGTTGTATTTGCAAATCCTGTCAGTTCGGCACATCGACCCGGTCTTGATCTGTCCCGAGCCGGTGGCAACGACGACATCGGCAATGATTGAATCTTCCGTCTCGCCGGATCGATGCGAAACAACAGTTGTAAATCCAGCCTTCTGGGCCATCTCTATAGCATCAAGAGTCTCGGTGAGAGTGCCGATCTGGTTGAGCTTGATCAAAATGGAGTTGGCCGAGCGTTCCATGATTCCACGGGCAAGTCGTTTAGGGTTAGTGACAAAAAGATCATCGCCAACAATCTGTATTCGCTTACCCAAGCGCTCTGT
>JBHHVC010000173.1:0-6342 GCA_046754125.1 Candidatus Zixiibacteriota bacterium | reverse complement strand
CGATGACGACACCGGAAGGAACTCGGTCAGTCCCTGTATTGCGCCCAGAATGGCTGCATCGAGAAAGGTCAAGTGTGTCTCAGATACACGTCGCTGATGTGGCTATTACAAACGATGAAAAAACCCGCCGCCTGTTAGTTGTATGTAGACCTAGAGTATGTCGAAATCCAGGCCGAAAAATATGCCGTCGTTGCCATCGAGTTGAAACTCGCCGAATAATGTCAGGTTGCGACTTACATTCCAGGCAACACCGCCATTCAACCCGAATTCCAAGTTACTGCGGGAATCATTATCTGTGGGGGCAGTGTTGTCAAAGCTCAAGAACTCTATCCGCGCGTTGAAACGGCCATACGGGGTCAGCTTGGTACCACCTTGCAATGTCGGGGTGATAAGTTGTCCCGCCTCCCTTGCCAGTCAGCTTGTATTTACCAACAGACACATTGTCAAAACTAGTGAATTCAAACAGCCCTCCGAGGGCCAGATCAAACGGTTTTGGCGAAACGTCGCCCATGGCAAGCAATTGGTACTGGAAATCTGCACCGATGCTGAAGCGAGTGTCGGCCGGATCATCATCATCAACCAAGCCCAGTTTGATACTGCCATCGGTAAAACGAGACAGACCGTAGTGAAACACACCAACAACCGAGGTCATGTCGGCCAGCCCTGCTCCGAGCGAAACAGATCCTACCCCCTGACCACGGGCATCGGCAGTTGTCATGTAGCCGAAAGAGGAGCCCACTCGGTCTCCGCCGAACGCTCCGGCCGCCAGACAGAGAATCAGGAGCACAGTAAACAGAGATATATACTTCATTTTCGTTCCTCGGTTTGCTCTTCGACCTATCATTTTATAGTTCTCATAGTGTATTGGGGACCAAAAAAATAATCAACAAAAAACGACGCAAAAGCGTTTATGGTTGACAGGAATCTCCCCCCAGCCCTTTCTTGATTAAACTGGGATACCGCGATGACCGGCCTGGCACATGCTGGGTTTTTAGTGGCCTCACGGTGACATACAGTTTCAAACTAATGGTACACTTCATGCACAACCTTCTGGAGACACCAAATGGCACAGGCTTCTGACCTGCAAGGATCATCGACATCGAGACCGACAGCAAAACGCAGTCACTGGGGCAGCCGCGCCGGATTTATTATGGCCGCAGCCGGTTCGGCGATTGGCCTTGGCAATATCTGGAAGTTCCCATATATCACCGGTGTATATGGCGGAGGCGCCTTCGTTTTGGTGTATTTAGGGTGTGTGGTGATTGTAGGTCTACCCCTGATGATCGCCGAATTTATGATTGGCAGGCGCGCCCAGGAGAACCCGGTGGGCGCCTTCCAGCGACTGCACCGTGACGGCTCCCCGTGGCAAATAGCTGGCTGGCTAGGGGTTGCGTCGGGATTCATTATTCTATCATTTTATAGCGTCGTTGCCGGCTGGGCCATTGCCTACGTGTTTAAGTCACTTGCCGGCTTCTCGGGCACGCCGGACCAGATTCAGGGCCAGTTTGGTGATCTTCTCGCCTCTCCGGGTCAGGTGATATTCTGGCATTCGTTGTTTATGGCCTGCACGATTGGCATCGTAATAGGAGGCATTCAAGGCGGTATCGAACGCTGGTCAAAGATACTGATGCCGGCACTTCTGGTTATTCTGACAGGCTTGATGTTCTACGGCCTGTTCATGACCGATGGCGGCATGAAGGCGCTGGCCTTCCTTTTTGATCCTGATTTTAGCAAAATGTCTACTGAGGCTGTGCTCTCAGCTCTGGGTCACGCGTTTTTCACTCTCTCGCTGGGGATGGGAGCTATGATCACTTACGGCAGTTACATGGAACGAAAGTCGAACATTGTACGCGATGCAATCACCATCTCTTTTCTGGACACGCTCATTGCGCTCATGGCCGGAGTGGCCATTTTTGCTCTCGTCTTTCACTTTGAGCTGGTACCGAACGCAGGTCCGGGATTGATATTTCAGACGCTACCTGTTTTGTTTGCCCAGACTGGACCTTTCATATCGGTTCCTTTCTTCATACTACTGGTTTTTGCCGCTTTGAGTTCGGCAATATCCCTGCTTGAAGTTGTTGTTTCGTATTTTGTCGACGAGCGCGGCTGGAGTCGTGCGACAGCAACACTGTCAATGGGGTCCCTGATTTATATGATTGGTGTTGTCTGCGCGGTGCCGAGTATCACCATTTCATTCAGGGGCAAAGACCAGGGCTTTCTGGATATATTCGATTTCATCACCACCAACTACATGCTGCCGGTCGGCGGTCTGCTTACCTGCCTGTTTGTCGCCTGGGTAGTGAAGGACAGTGTTCGATCAGAGGAGTTTGGTTCGTCTGGCACCGCCTATCAAAGCATGGTGTTGATTTTGAAGTTTGTCACTCCAATCGCCGTACTGATGGTCTTATTACACGGACTGGAGTTGCTTCCTTTTGTAGACTACTAAAAAACTATTGCCGGTACACATGATCCGGAGAACTGAATGACTACCCATCTTCGGCAAGATATTTTATGGCCTCTCGTTTCAGACGTTCTCGGTCGAACCCATCCAGGGGAACAGTCGACAGGTACTCGACGAATCCAATATCGAGCTGTCCGATAGCGCCGCGCCCTATGGCTACCGATGTCGTATCACCGGGCTCCTTCACGAACCGGATGTTGAGCGAATACGATTCCTGTTTCAGGTCGGCGATTGCGGCTGCGGGAACCGTTTTGAGCGTCTCCTCGGTCACGCCGGTTATAGTGATACGAACCGTCTTGTCGGCCGCACCGACCTGACGTACTTTGTCGCGAATGATCTCAGCCAACTGGTCTCCCCGCTTCCCGGCCACGTCGATTTCCGGAAGGTCGACCATCTCTCTCGCCCCGACAGAATGAAAAGTCATCCCGAACGGCTCCAGATCGACCTCACAAAAACCCTTTGCCACGTCCTTTTCGGCCAGAGACAACCGTTCCGTTGAGCCTGCGTACCATGCTCGCTCGCCCACCTGGCGATAATTGTGGTAGTGCCCTAAGGCAGTGTAATCGAATTGTTTCATAATCTCTGTTGGTAATTCCTGTTCTCCGAGATCTGCCATCGAAAACTCCGGCATCCCCGCAGCGACGCCGTGCATAACCAAAATGTTGTGTCTGACAGTCTTTTCGGGCTGGCAGCGCGTCAACTGCTCGCGGAGTATGGTCGATGTCAGACAGTGCGGCAAAGCACATATTCGGGCACGACCGATATTGAATTCCTGCATTCGGCTAGCGCAGGCAACATGAAGATTGTCGATGTGGCTGAGAATCTCCAGGGCACAACCGAGGTGAGGCTGGTTGGGAGCGTCGTGGTTTCCACTTATGATGACAGTCGGGATGCTCGCTTGCTGCGCCAGCATGTACAGTTGCTCAGCCGCAACGGCAATGATTCGATTAATGGGACGGACTGAATCGAAGAGGTCGCCCGAATGAATACAAAGGTCGGGCCGAATCCTGATTATCTGGCCTATGGCCTCTTGAAAACAATGAACAACGTCTTCCTGACGTTCTTTCAGTCCGCTTCTGCCACGACGGGGATGATTCTGTCCTGCGCCGAGATGGCTGTCGGAAATATGACAAATCTTCATGCAGGTCGAATATAGACTATGCGGCTGGAATTGACAACCGGTGGAATGAAAGGATGAAAGGCCTGGTGTTGACTAATACAGGTTGTACTTGGAAATCCGGTCGCGCAGGGTATTTCTGGAAATGCCGAGCGTTTCAGACGCTTTGACCTGGTTGCCGTCGAACTCTTTCAGACATGACGAAATGACTGCCCGCTCAAAGGCCGATTGCAAAAAGTGATATATCTGCCCGGACGAATTGCTGATTAGCTTGGGCATGACCGGTTCAATTATCCTCTTGAACGAATCGGTGTAGTCGTCTTTGAGCACGTCGGCATCTACTGCAACTTCCTGACCGCCTTCAGCAAAAATGGGAAAGTCCTCGGGCTGCAATTCGTCATTCTTGGACATGACGACAGCGGTATGGATATTGTTCTCAAGCTCGCGCACATTGCCGGGCCAGGGGTGCTTGATGAGCATCCGCATCGCCTTCTTGCTGATTGTGCGGGAACTCTGGTCGAGTTGTGTACAGTACTTCTTGCAGAAATGGTCTACCAGCAGTGGAATGTCACTGCGACGTTCTCGCAAGGCTGGGATAAAGACGGAGATTACCTTGAGACGATAGAAGAGGTCCACCCTGAACGACCCTTTCTTCATACATTGAACGAGCGACTTATTTGTGGCAGCAACAATCCGGACATTCACTACCACCGGCTCGTTGCCGCCCACTCGCTCGAACTTCTTCTCCTGCAGCACACGCAGCAGTTTTGATTGCGTGAGCATAGACATATCACCTATTTCGTCGAGGAAGAGCGTCCCGTCATTGGCCTGCTCGAATTTCCCTATCCGCTTGAAATAGGCGCCAGTGAAAGCTCCCTTTTCATGCCCAAAAAGCTCAGACTCCAAGAGAGCCTCTGGTAAAGCCGCGCAATTGACCGACAGGAAGTCACTGTTGCGCCGATTTGAATTGCGATGGATAGCATTGGCTACTAGTTCTTTGCCAGTGCCGGACTCGCCAAAAATCAGTACGGCAGCGTCGGTTTTGGCAACCTGACCGATCAGCTTGGCGATCTCCACGATTTCAGGAGATTGACCAATAATCTCGCCAGTGTCCTGAGCTGTTGCGGCAGGACCGATGGTGGTCGAAGTCCGGTGAAGTCGCGACTGAAAGCCGCACGCCTTGTTTACAGTTTCGATCAGTCTATCTACCTGAAACGGTTTGGTGAGATACTCAAAAGCGCCTTCGCGCATTGCTTCGATCGCGTTTTCGGTTGACACGAAGCCCGAGATGACTATTACCGGAAGGTCGTCGTTCACCTTGCGAATCTGCTTGAGCACGTCAAGGCCGGACAGGCTCGGCAGGTTAACATCCAGCATTACCAGATCGATGTTGTCATTTTCTCGAACGAACTTGCAGACGTTGACCCCATCATTCAAAAACTCAAAACTGAACCTGTCTGTGTCAAACAGATTCGCCAGAGATTGTGACAGATCCGGATCGTCGTCTACTAACAGGATTTTCTTCATACTCGCCAATTCCCTTTGTACTCAGGGATATTATCGGCGAACGGTAGGAATTTTGTAGTGAAATGACGGTGAAAAGTGCGTATTATACTATATTCAGCCTAAGAGTCGGTTTCTTCGGCACTGTTGTTTGTTGCTTGAGTGTCTCGCTTCAATCCATACTTTTCGACGAGCTCATACAAGGTTGTACGGCTGACACCCATTTCGCGGCTGACTTTTGATATGTTCCAGTTGTCCGCAATCAGCGCCCGAAAGAGGTGCTCTCTTTCTGCACGTTCTCTTACTTGTTGAAGCGTCTTGGGTTGCCCTCCTTCGGCCGGAACAGCGGGCGCCATTCCCAGTTCGACTGGAGTGATGTCTTTCCCCCGAGCCAGAATAACAGCTCTTTTCACCTTGTTTTCCAATTCCCTGACATTTCCCGGCCAGGAATACTCAGCGATAGCCTTAAGTGACTCGGTCAGAAAACGCAGGCCTCGTCGGTTGTTGTCCGCCGAAAACTGGTCGAGAAAGTGTCGAGCCAGAAAGAGCACATCTTCGCCTCGATCCCGCAAAGGGGGCAATTCGATTTGAAGAACCGACAGGCGGTAGAAAAGATCCTCGCGAAAGTTGCCTTGAGCGACTTCCTCCTGGAGGTTGCGATGGGTGGCCACAAGAATCCGGACATCTATTTCAAAGCTCGTGGTCCCGCCGATTCGCTCGATTCGTCGATCCTCAATGAAACGCAGCAGCTTCACCTGAAGACTCATCGGCAATTCGCCAATCTCATCGAGGAAGACTATTCCTGTGTCAGCCTGTTCGAACCTTCCAATCTTCTGGGCAACGGCATGAGTGAAGGCACCTTTTTCAAACCCAAATAGCTCCGATTCCAACAAGTTCTCAGGAATTGCTCCACAATTAATGACAACGAACGGTTTCTCGCTTCGGTCACTCTTCTGCCGGATAGCTCTAGCAACAAGTTCTTTGCCGGTACCAGATTCACCGCTGATCATGACCGTATAATCGCAGGTTGACATTGTCTCAATGAGGCCATAGACCGAGCGCATCTGCTCCGATGTTCCGATCAGGTCAGAAAAGCGATCCCGCTGGACCAACTCGCTTTGCAGTCGCTGGTTTTCCCTCTCGAGACGCCGCAGATACAACGCACGATTGATGACTACCCGAAGCTCGTCGGGGTCGATCGGCTTGCTGAAGAAGTCATACGCCCCCCGCTCGACACACAACAGTGCGTTTTCCATTATTC
>JBHHVC010000172.1:0-6380 GCA_046754125.1 Candidatus Zixiibacteriota bacterium | reverse complement strand
GTCGATAGTTGTCGCATCAGCGCGCACACTGGCAACGCATAGCAACACTGCCAACAGCATAACTGTAGCTCTGGTTAGCGTCTGTTTCATTTCTGTACCCTCCTTAGGTAAGATTTCTTGCCCACGTGTTAGTTCTCTGTGGGCGGTAGACCTACCGGTCTGCTGCTTGACAGGGTTATTCACTAACCGTTTTAAGGGGCAGACGAGACGTCTGCCGCCCACAAACTTGCAAGGCCCAAGCTATCCTGCACTGCATGGCTGAGGGGATTACACACTATATAGACGGTTTTCTTCCCTTGTTAGTGCAAGACAATCAAGATTCGCAGAAACAATGTCAGAATCGCAGGGGCCAAAGCCTGCCACAATTACCAATCCAATTCGTAGGCGAGCAGCGAGTAGACATGGTCATTATGAAACTCGCCGTCGAAATAGTGGTGGTCGCGCAGGGTACCGTCGCGTTTGAAGCCAAGAGACTCCAGCAACTTCACCGACGCCTCATTGAACTCGGCGGTTTGAGCGTAGACCTTGTTCAATCCCCGATACCTGAAAAGGTATGTGATCAGCAGCTTGAGCGCCTCACCGGCATACCCGTTGCGGCGCTCGTCGGGATCGATTATCAGGCCGAGTTCCGCTGAGCGATTGAGCGAATTGTAATCGAAGAACCTGACGCGACCGACAGGTAGTTTGTCTTCTTTGCGAATAATCATAAACAACTGCTGCCGCTCCGACCGTGCCGCTTTCTTGTGGGCTTCCACTTCGTCGGCCGCCGTAGCAAATGTGTAGGGCCGACAGGTCATCGATTGAGGCTCGCCTTGCAATAGCCAGTGAAAGGTGTTGGTCAGATCATCGACAGTGGCATGTCGAAGAAACAGTTTTTTGCCCACCAGCGTTGGCCGTGTTGGGAGATGTTTGTCTTTCTTACTCATTTTCCTTGCCACTCCCGATCTCGGGCTCTGCTCGACGATCCAATCAAAGTATAGATGCTTGAATCTCTGTGCGCAATTTCAAACTGATTGTATTCTTGACACTGAGTCAGGCAAGGCGGTTCTTGGTCAATATGAAAAGATCTGTTTTCCTGCTGGCCGCACTGGTACTGCTGTACCTTGTGCCTGCACTTATCCTCGAGGGAGCGTATGGTGAGTCATACGCCCTGTTTTCGGGCAGCGGTTATTGGTCGCCGGACGGGCAGGGCGGTTGGATCGAGGTAGGGAATGCGACCGAGCCGGAGCCAGAGGTCAGAAGCAAACTTATTCCGCTACCCCTGCTATACCTGCCGTTAGTGCTCCCGGCAGCAGTGTTGGCGTTATTTCTGTTCACACCACTGTCTAAGCTACTTCGCGATGACCCTGATTCGTCCGGCGAAGACGGCGACCTCGCATAGCACAGTCATCTAATACTGGGATGATTCCTGTTGTTGAAACATGATTATCCTCAATCTTTTTGAATGAATGTCCTGACTATTTCTAATTAATGATGACGGAAACGATCAGATCGACTAAAAAAGGGTGCTGACTGTGTCAGCACCCTTACCGCCCCTTCGGGGCGGCTCTGAGATTTCAGGCGATTGCTCTTAACTAGTTCAGATAGGCTCGAAGACTCCGACTGCGTGAAGCGTGCCTTAGCCTGCGAATTGCCTTCTCCTTGATCTGGCGTACTCGCTCACGAGTCAGCGAGAAGCGGGCGCCAATCTCCTCAAGGGTCAGCGCTTTGTCATGCCGAAGCCCAAAGTATAGATTGATCACCTCGGCCTCGCGCGGAGTCAGCGAATCCAGCGCCTTTTCGATTTCAACCCGAAGAGAGTCCTTCAGGAGGTCTTCGTCGGGCGATGGCTGGAATTCATCTTCCAGTATATCAATTAGCGAGTTATCCTCAGACACTGAAAACGGGGCATCTAAAGAAAGATGCGAATTGGAAATCTTCAGCGTGTCGTTGACCTCGCCTTCCGACAATTCCAGCTCCTTGGCGATCTCCTCCGGCGAGGGGACACGTCCCAAACCCTGCTCCAGTCTGCTGGAGATTTTCCCGATCTTGTGCAGCGTGCCGACCCGATTGAGAGGTAATCGAACTATTCGGCTCTGTTCTGCCAACGCCTGCAGGATTGCCTGCCTGATCCACCAGACGGCGTAGCTGATGAATTTGAATCCGCGAGTCTCGTCAAACCTTTTGGCCGCCTTGATAAGGCCGATATTGCCTTCATTTATTAAATCGGCCAGGGAGAGACCCTGATTCTGGTACTGTTTGGCTACCGAAACTACGAAGCGCAGATTGGCTTTGGTAAGGGCTTCCAGGGCACGCATATCGCCCTGCTTGATCTTTCTAGCCAGCTTCACTTCCGTTGCGGCATTGATAAGCGGAGTTTCCCCGATTTCGCGCAGGTACAGATCAAGCGACCTGTCTTCGTCGCGATATTTTAGGGATTGTTTAGCCACGGTACCAATTAGCTCCTTCCAATGTTACTGCATTCCCGGGTCGACCATTAAAAAGCCATACCCGACCTGTCACCATGATTGTGTATTGTACTCAGGGGCGCATAACCCGTCGAGCGATTGTTCCATCCGGTTCCTGGATGATCAAGGGGATGCGAGGCCGTCTTCCCTTCAGACCTCGCGCGACTTCGGTTACTTCGTCAAGCGATGTCACCGGGACCTTGTTGATTTGCAGAATGATAGTTCCCCTCGCTATTGATGCTCGGTCGGCGGGCGAGTTTGGATAGACTCGGCCGACCAATATACCCTCGACATATTTCATCCCGAGGGCCTGTGCAATTGCTTTCGTGAAGCTAAGTAACTCCATGCCCATCCATGGTTGATACTCCAAGTCGAGCTGCTCGCTGCCGGACTTTTGAGATGCCAGAAAGGCCTCACGGTCAGCGACGGTTGTTGACAAAAACAGATGTTTCCTGTCACGAACGATTTCTACCGGCACCGACTGGCCATTATGCACCGTTGACACCAGGACCGACAAATGAGCGGCATTCTCTACTTCCGAGTTATTGAAACCGACAACAATGTCTCCGGGTTTGATACCGGCAACGGCAGCAGGTGACTTGTGAAAAACCGAGTCTATCTTCACTCCTTTGACCGATTCAAGACCCTGCCGCTTCGCCTCCCGTTCCGATACATCATTGAGATAGACGCCAAGCCAACCACGACGTGCTTTGCCGTACTCAATCAGGTCCGGTACAATTGCCCGCGCCAGGTTTATCGGTACGGCGAAGCCAATCCCGACTGAAGAGCCTGTGGGCGATGAAATGGCAGCATTTACTCCAATCGCCTGACCTCGCAGGTTCAACAACGGCCCGCCGGAATTACCCGGATTGATCGAGGCATCGGTCTGAATATAGTCCTGGTACACCGGCGTTTCCCGACCAAATCGCAGATTGCTTCGTCCCATGGCCGAGATAACTCCCACCGTCACCGTCCGGTCAAGTCCCTGCTGGGGGAACGGATTGCCAATAGCGATTGCCCAATCGCCTACCTTGATCTCATCGGACTTTCCAAAGGGAATAGTGACCACCGGCTCTTCCGGTTTGACCTTGATTACAGCCAAGTCAGTTGCAGCATCGCCACCTACCAGATGACCATCATATTTGTATCCCGATGAGGTCCAGACAGTAAGCCGTTCAGCATCTTTGACAACGTGGTAGTTGGTTAGAATATATCCGTCCTCTCGGAAAAAGAAGCCTGAACCTGATGATGTGGAATAGTCCCCAGAGCGATGCCACCACGGGATTTCCTCTTCCCGGCTGCGGGCTGAGATATTGACAACGGCATTCTTGACCCTCTCCACTACCCCTACAAAAGGAGATTCCCATTCTCCGCCGCGCTCGACAAGGGGATAGGCCGCTTCGTGAAAATAGCTGTCCGGGTGAGACTTAGCACTGACGGGTGGGGAGAATTGAAAGCCGCTGGCAATATAAACGCCCAGAATTGTGCACAGTACCGCAATGGCAGCCATTGACCATGCACCCACTCTCACTCGATTATCAGAACTGTGAGAGGCCCCGTTTCTTACCACTCTTCCTCGCATTTTTTTCAAGCTGAATAATATACTCATAACGCACCATCCTGTCAAGACATATCATGCCTCTAAACTATCTTATTATTAAACGAAGGGCGTGGCAAAATGATTCAATACAAAATCCTCAAACGCTAAATTATGTCGGATTTGGCTCGGGAACAGTGCTTCTCAGCGGTCATGGCTACTTGTAGCTTTCCGAATCGTGTCAACGGAGCCAGAGGAACTGTCGAGTCGAGCCTATTGACATTTGTTTGCCCGGCATCTACTTTTGCAGTCAGATGCCGACCGAAGACACTATTAGACAACAGATTTGCTCTATCGGCCAGAGCCTGCACCATCAGGGAATGATTGCAGGTACCGGCGGGAACATCTCGTCCCGACTATCCGGTGATGTGATTCTTATTACGCCGTCCGGCCTGCCAAAGTGGAGCCTCGAACCGGAAATGATTATCAGGATCGACCTCGAGGGTCGGATTTTGGACGACGCTGGAAAGCCTTCATCGGAAACACTGATGCATTTGGAGGTCTACCGGCGACGGGCAGATATTTCTGCTTGCGTCCATTCCCACCCACCGTATTCCACAGCCTTTGCTGTTGCAGGCATACCGCTGGCCGAGAATGTGCTGCCGGAAACGGTTTTGGCGGTTGGACACGCACCACTGACCGACTACGCGGCACCCGGTACAGAAGCGGTCGCTGCATCGATCGCTCCTTATCTTGGAACGAGTTACGCCTTTCTGTTGCGCAATCATGGATTGCTTACCATCGGTCGGTCGTTGGATGAAGCTTACCATCGTCATGAAATGATTGAGCACTCCGCTCGGATTCAGCATATCGCTCGACAATTGGGACAGGTAGATGTCATTCCCGAAGCAGACATGTGCCGGCTCGAGGGAGTTCGTTCGCGAGAATATGAAGATGATCGTTAAGGTCTGACGGATTGGGTCTGGAAGAACCATGCCAATAAAGAAAATCGTTATCGACAGGGCTGATCGCATATTTCAACTTCCTCCTGATGTTACTTCATTTGTGACCACAGAGCCGCGCCGTACTCTTGGTCGAAGTATAGAGACAATTGATTTGGCGTCGTTTTCCTGGCAGTCTTTCACGGAGGCAGACGTTTCGCGATCAATGGGCGTTGAGGAAGCTACTCCAGATGCGTTGACCGAATTGAAAGAAGCCATAGCCGACTGGTTCCTTTCCGTTCATCGGGTCAGAGTCGATCCCAAGAAAGAGATTCTTGTTGGCGGTTCGATATCGTCCCTGATATACAGTCTCACGCTGGCCTTTGTTGACAGCGGGGATTTGGTCTTTCATCCTGACCTGGGGATTCCTTTGTATCGAAAGGTCACTGCCGCCTGCGGCGGTCAGCCGGTAGGCTATCGTGTCTCAGCGAAAACAGACTGGCTGCCGGACCTGGGAAGAGTTCACACTCGGCTTGGGCGTGTGTCTCGAGTTTTGATTCTGAATTCGCCCCACAATCCGACTGGAAGCTGTCTGTCAGAGCGAGAGATGGCTGAACTGGTCCATACTGCATCACGCGAGAACATTGTTCTTGTGAACGATGCTGCCTATCAGTCGATCCCCTCAAGAATGCCGGTTTCTCTACTGGGCGTTCCGGGCGGAAGAAAAGTAGGAGTGGAGGTTTACTCAATGTCCTATCTTTTGGGGCTTCCGCAGTATCCAATGGGGTTTGTGGCCGGACACCGAGACATGATTGCCGGAATCAAGGCTTCCTTCCGACTTGTAAAGCCGTATCTCCCGGCACATTTTGTTAGCATGGCCTTGAACGCTATTCGTCAGTACCCTTCGCAAGACCTCGAGGAGGTTCGGCGAAGGCTGAACGAATCAGCGATAGAGGCGACAAGGCTTCTTAAGCTTCTCGACTTGCAAAAGACAGGCTACGACGGCGTGCCGTTTGTCTGGGCACGAATCGAGCGGCGGCGACGGTCAGCCGCAATCGCTCAGCTTCTTTACCGGCGCAGTCGCATTGCGGTCGTTCCCGGCACAGCCTTCGGCGAGAATGGCGAAGGATACATTCGTTTTTCACTGACTGCTCCGGCTGAAGCCTACCGTAGCGCATGCGAGCGAGTCAAAAGAAAACTGAAGCTCTTTCGATCGACGGGCGAGCAATGAAGGACCTCGTCCGGCTGCATGGGATGTCGTTTTATGGCTACCATGGTGTGGCCGCCGCTGAAAAAGAAACGGGCAGGATATTCGAGGTTGACTGCGAACTGGAAGTAGACCTGTCCGATGCGGCACGATCCGACCGCCTGTCTGACACGGTTGACTATGCCAAAGTTTACGAAATAATTCGGGAAACTGTAGAGGGAAAGGCATTTTCGCTTCTGGAGGGACTG
>JBHHVC010000171.1:0-6391 GCA_046754125.1 Candidatus Zixiibacteriota bacterium | reverse complement strand
AGCAACACGATTACCGATGGACACGACAACCGTCTTGAGCTTCGACGTGATATTCGGGTCTGAATTGGACAATCACAGGAACGCTTGGTTTGAGGGTATAATGAACGAAAGAACGCTGAATCCGAACACGAATAGTGGTTTATATACTTTGGAGCTAATCAAAACATACCTCGAGAGGATTGGTTGCAGCCTGCCCGCAGATTTTGATCTTTTGCAGGAACACTTTGAGAAACTAAATGCAATCACTTTAGAGTGAGCTGCAATGACCGTGTCTACATACAGATTCATCGGATTTGTGGGGAAAGCGAAGTAGTCGGAACCCCTGATTCCGACAATCCAGTCGTCAGGAGCGCAGGGCTCCTGACCTACTGCCTGAGCTTATTGTTTAGTGTTGCGGGCGGGTTGTGGTCGGTCTATAATGTGTCATGCCCGGCCAGCCAAAGCCATATACAGTCACCGCTATCACGCGCATAATCAAGTCGACTCTCGAAGATCGCCTCTCGCAGATTTGTGTGGAGGGGGAGATATCGAACTATCTGCATCATACCTCCGGACACAGGTATCTGAGTTTGAAAGATGAGCGGGCGACACTGAAAGTGACAATCTGGCGATCAGCAGGGGCCAGCCTGAAGTTCGAGCCTGAGAATGGACTCAAGGTAGTGGCCTTCGGAGACATCTCGGTATACGAAAAAGGCGGCAATTATCAACTAAACTGTCGCAGACTTACCCCCGCCGGTATGGGAGAGTTGGAATTGGCCTTCAGGCAATTGCATGACAAGCTACAGGCGGAAGGACTGTTCGAAGATGACCGAAAGAAGTCGATTCCGCAGTATTGTCGGCGGATCGGTATTGTAACGTCCCCCACCGGCGCGGCTATTCGCGATATAATCCAGATTGCGAAGCGGCGCAACGACGCTGTAGAGCTGTTTGTGTTTCCGGCGCAAGTGCAAGGAGACGGAGCCGAGAACACAATAGCGGCCGGAATAGAATATTTCAACAGTCGCGATGACATAGACGCAATTATCACAGGCCGAGGCGGCGGGTCGCTCGAAGATCTCTGGCCGTTCAATACCGAGGTGACAGTCAGGGCAATAGCTGCATCGCGTATTCCGGTAATATCCGCCGTAGGGCATGAGATCGATAGGACTCTGTCTGATTGTGTGGCCGACAAGCGTGCACCTACCCCATCGGCAGCCGCAGAACTTGTCGTTTGGTCCAAGAAGGAAACGCTGGAGGGAATCAGTTGGCAGGTCCGGCAACAGGCTATGCTGTTAACAGCCGTCGTCGAAAATGGGCGGGAGATTATAGGCGGTTTTCTAGCGAGGCCGGTCTTTGCGCGACCTCTGGATATTGTGGATCAGCGTCGACAGCATTTGGATTCTCTGTGGCGAGTGGCGGCTGCCGCCGGAAAAAACTGTTTTGACGGATATAGAAACCGACTATCTTTGTCGGTCGCTCGACTGGACGCAATGTCGCCGCTTAAGATACTCGGACGTGGGTACTCTGTGACACGTAAGATTCCGGGGGAGACACTGGTTGGATCAATCGGCGATGTGCAGTCCGGTGATAGTCTTGAAACGCTGCTGACCAATGGGCGTATCATTAGTACTGTCGAGCGAGCGGAAGAACAGCAAAGGTAGGCCTCCATGCCGACGAAGGCAAAGTACAAGGATTTCGAAACCGCAGTAAGCCGCCTCGAGGAGATTACCGACCTGCTGGAATCCGGGGAAGAGACACTGGAGAAATCGATCGAGCTTTACTCGGAAGGATTACAGATAGCCGCCTACTGTGACAAGACACTCAGTTCGGCAGAGCAGAAGATCAAGTTGATTGCAGAAAAGAACGGAAGTTTTTCGGAAGAGGATTTCCCGGAAGGAGGGCGGAACGCTTGACTACCGTTCAGGCTGTTGATGGCAAGCAGTATCTCGTATCGGCTCGCAGGCTGGTGGACGAGTTGCTGAACCGATATATGCCTTCTGAAAACGAAGAGCCGTGCGCGCTTCATTCAGCAATGCGTTATTCGGTTATGGCCGGCGGCAAACGTCTGCGTCCGATTCTCGCGCTGGCTGCGTTTGAATATTGTACTGGTGATACAGCAAGAGGCCGACAGGCGATTGAATTTGCTATGTGCGCTCTGGAAATGGTCCATACTTACTCGCTTATTCACGACGATTTGCCGTGCATGGACAACGACGATCTTCGTCGTGGAATCCCAACCTGCCACAAAAAGTTTGGCGAGGCGGTGGCGGTGCTGGCCGGAGATGCCCTGCATGACGTTGCCTTCGGTCTGATGGCTCGAACCGGTTGCGCGGCAGTAGTAACCGAGTTGGCCGAAGCCCTGGGTACCAAAGGGATGCTGGGCGGACAGATGGCCGACGTTGAAGCAGAGGGAAGACAGGTTACGCTGGAGGAAGTCAAAGGTATTCACCGACGCAAGACTGCAGCGCTTATGCGGTGCGCTGTTCGAACGGGCGGAATACTGGCCGATGCCGACAAGGCTACTATGGAAGCGCTCTCGCGCTATGGCGAAAAGCTTGGGCTGGCATTTCAGATTATTGATGATATCCTCGATATCGAGGGTGACCAGGAATTGCTGGGGAAACAGCCGGGCTCCGATTGCAAGAACCAGAAAGCAACCTATCCCGCTGTTACCGGACTTAAGCAGGCTCGCTGCGATGCTGAGCGTTTGATTGACGAGGCGACAGACCAGCTGGACAAATATGATGATAACATGCTCGCATTCATTGCGAAGTATATTGGCCAACGGCGCAACTGAATCGAGCCGTATGGATTGCGTATGAAGTATCTGCACAGTATCGAATCCCCCGCTGACGTCAGAAATCTTACGCTGGAGCAGTTGGACGAACTGGCTGCTGAACTGCGGCAGGAGATCGTTTCGGTTGTATCGCGGACGGGCGGGCATCTTGCCTCAAATCTCGGATCGATAGAGCTAACTCTTGCGCTGCACTCCGTGTTCGACTTTGCGCTCGACAAGCTGATCTGGGATGTTAGCCACCAGAGCTACGCGCATAAACTAATTACAGGTCGACGGGAGCAATTTCATACTTTGCGCCAGTTTGGCGGGCTGGCAGGCTATGCCAAACGGGACGAGTCGAAGTTCGATCCTTTTGGTGCAGCCCACGCCTCGACATCCATTTCAGTAGCGTTGGGGTTTGCGGCGGCCAGAGACCTTGCCAATGAGAATAACAAAGTTGTGGCGGTGATTGGCGACGGCGCAATGACCGGCGGGCTGGCCTTCGAGGGGATGAACAATGCGGGTTCGCTCAAGAAGGACTTATTGGTCGTACTTAACGACAATACCTGGTCGATATCGAAAAACGTGGGGGCCATTTCCAAGTACCTGACTTCTATCCTGGCTGACGAAAAGTTCAACAAACTCCGTGACGAGGTTTGGGAACTGACCGGGCGGTTCAAGCGGCGCGACAAGATTCGCGAAGGTATTTCTCGCATAGAACATTCAATAAAGGGCCTGTTGGTGCCGGGCATGCTCTTTCAAAAGCTTGGCTTTCGCTATTTCGGACCGATCGATGGTCATGATCTCCCGTTGATGATCAAAACACTGAGGCACCTAAGCAGCCTCAGCGGACCAGTCATGTTGCATATTGCTACTGTCAAGGGTAAGGGCTATGAACCTGCCGAAGGAAATGCCTTTGAGTTTCATGGTGTCGGCAAGTTTGATAAGGTCACCGGCAAGGCGGATAAGAAATCAGGAGGGCGGCCGGCATATACCAAGCTTTTCGGTAAGACTATGATCGAGTTGGCTGAAAAGAACGACAAAGTCGTTGCTGTCACTGCGGCAATGGCTGCCGGAACAGGATTGGTCGAGTTTGGCGAGAAGTTCCCGGATCGATTCTACGATGTAGGTATTGCTGAAGGGCATGCCGGCTGTTTTTCGGCCGCTCTGGCCGCTGATGGAGCGCGGCCGTATCTCACAGTATACTCGACCTTTTTGCAAAGAGCATATGATCAAATCATTCACGATATTGCAATTCAGAATCTTCCGGTGATGATCTGTATGGACCGGGCCGGGTTGGTTGGTGAGGATGGCCCCACCCATCACGGGACATTCGACCTGGCCTATCTAAGTTGCATTCCCAACGTATCGGTAGCCTCACCGAAAGATGGCAATGAATTGCGGTCGATGTTACATCATACGGCAGATCACCAGATGGACGGCCCCTGGGCGTTTCGCTACCCGCGCGACACAGTACCGACCGACATGACAGATGAGGTCCAAGCGATTGAATGGGGGAAGTGGGAACGTTTGACTGAGCCGGCGCCGGCGACACTGCTGGCAGTGGGAACGATGGTGACCGAATCGATGCATGCGGCCGAGTTGCTTTCGGAGCAGGGTATCAAGATTGCGGTTGTGAACGCACGATTCGTAAAGCCCTTTGATTTGCAAATGCTGGCAGAAGTCATGGCGGGTTCATCAGCAATCGTCACGGTCGAGGAGGGTTGCCGCCGTGGAGGATTTGGCCAGGCGGTGGGCGAGCACTTGTTAAAAGAGGGCTATCGCGGCCAGTTCGAGACAATAGCGCTTGACGATTCCTTCGTTGTGCATGGCGCCCGCAGGACTCTGTTGCACGAAGTCGGGCTTGATGCCGAGGGGATCGCAGGGACTGTCAAATCACTTCTGGACCGATCAGCCAGCATATCTAATGGGCTGTTCAGCAAGCTGCGCCTGCGCCGCTCGGGCAACGGCCGCAAAGCACACCCGGTCGAGCGCAAGACGCTCACCGAATCAAAGTAGGGCGTGCGTGTTTTCGGGCATGCTGATGACCTCTCCCGCGCGATCGTTAAACGGCTAACGGGGGCATCGTGCGATTCGGACTGATAGCCAACCTCAATAGACCGGGCGCCCAGGATGCGATGCGCTCGCTGATCGACTGGGTCAAACGTTCGAACAACGACTTGTTATTGAGCGAGGAGTTGCTTGCTGTCGCAGGCAATGATCTGGCTTTCGCCCGCAAGGACGAGATAGCGTCCAAAGTCGACGTTGTTGTCTCGATGGGGGGGGATGGAACAATCCTCTCGACCAATCGCGCGGTCGGCCGCGCGGGGACGCCGATACTGGGTATCAACCTCGGATCACTCGGATTTCTGACGCAACTCACAGCAAAGCAGTTGGTGTCTGCGCTGGAAGCGATAGTGGCAGGCAAGTACAACATCGAAGAGCGGATGTTGCTGGAAGCGCACGTGGCCGGGCGGTCGGAACCTGAATCAGCTTTCGCTCTTAATGATATTGTCGTGGACAATGGTCCTGTCAGTCGGCTAATCGACATCGTGCTGGAGGTAAACGGCGAAGAGATTGTGGCCTACCGCGCCGACGGGTTGGTCGTGTCGACCCCGACAGGTTCGACCGCCTATAATCTGGCCGTTGGCGGGCCAATCATGAATCCGACAATGGATGCGGTCATAGTGGCTCCGATATCCGCCTTTTCGCTGTCTACTCGCCCCATGATTCTCTCGCCCGGTGACACGCTGGAACTTAAGATCGGCTCACAGCACGGTGTTGCCGGGCTGACCCTGGACGGACAGGTGATGGTAGAACTAAAAGACACCGACAGGGTCACAATCACCCGGGCCGACTTTCGGGCGAAGTTTGTCGTCTTTCCTGAGAATACTTTTTATAAGCTACTGCGAGACAAGCTGCATTGGGGCGTCACACCAAGAGGGCAGGGGTAGCAGTTCTACGGCAGTGTCCGGGCCGTCATAAACAGCTTGCGGTTGGGGAGAATCGCGAATATAATGAGTGCCGCAAGCGGGAGTAACTCAGCTGGTAGAGTAACAGCCTTCCAAGCTGTTCGTCGCGAGTTCGAACCTCGTCTCCCGCTTTTTATTGACGGTCGCCCAGGCTAACCACGCCCCAAGAAACCAAACGCATTGACCGACACGGGGTTACGTCGCATAGTCAGGTCAGAAGGCGGGGGGTTGTGTTTTTTTTGAACATATTTGCTAAATCAGGCCCGAAAGCTGCCGACATCTTAAGGTGTTGCGATTCAAGCGCCACCGTGAGGATAGCGGCAGCGGAGGTCCGGGCATATTTGTTAGAAAACTTGAGCAAAAAAACCGCTTGACACTGCCTTGCCTTTTTCTATTATTTGCAGATTGCTATAGGCATGGTATGCCTATTTTTTTGTCGGTATCGCGGAAGCTGTATCTGCAAATGGCAGGCCCAGATAGCTCAGTCGGTAGAGCACGTCCTTGGTAAGGACGAGGTCACCAGTTCGATCCTGGTTCTGGGCTGTTTGACTGTGATGATGGTGAGTTTTTGTTGGATGAACGCTTAAAAGGGAACGATTAGTCATGGCGAAGGTGAAATTTGATCGAAAGAAGCCACATGTAAATGTAGGTACGATTGGTCATT
>JBHHVC010000170.1:0-6402 GCA_046754125.1 Candidatus Zixiibacteriota bacterium | reverse complement strand
ACCTGCTCTGAAACTGATTCTGCTTCCGGCTTCCTGGGCGACCGGACGGTCAGCGATGGCGCAACCACCTCAGGCATTACCGGATCAGACATTCTTACTGTCCGTTCTTCGGGCAGCTTTTGTGCGATGTCGAGCAGTTTTTGAATTTGATCGTTATCAGGATCGGCATCATGGAGCTTGGTCAACAGCGCGACAGCCTTTGGATACTCTCCCTTGTAAATGAAGATTTCCGCCAAAAGCAATTCAATGGCACGCGTGCGACCATCGAGTTTGGCAGCCTTTTCTCCTTCAACCTCCGCCCAGTCATACAAGCCTCTGTCCAGATTGACTTTGGCCATAACCACATGTGCAGACCCATAGGACGGATGAATGCGCAACCCGTTCTGGCATATGCGAAAAGCATCATCCAGGTCTCCGCGTTTCCTGTGAGCTTCAGCCAATGCTGCAAAGATCTGGGAGTTGGGGTCCAAGTCCAGTATCTTGCGGCATTTGGCAATGCGTTCGTCTAGTTGAGCAAGGTCAGTCATACCTGTATAACTACCAGTCCGACAATATCTTCACGAGTCATCAACTTATTACATCTCTTAATGATAGCAACACCAAGTACTTATGTCAACCGAATTGCTTCAGCTCAGCGTTCGCCTTGTTTCCAAGACGCCGTATAGAAACAGCGCAGCTGATACCAGCAGCAGCGCCGGAGTAACAAATTCCGGCAGTTCCAGCAATTCCAGTGAGTGACAAATTACTGCCAGCTGGCTCAGCCCCATTACAAAAAAGCCCATGACAAACAGTTGCCAGCTCTTACTCAACTGACCGCCTCGAACAGCCGAGAGGACCTTGACGCCTCCCGCTACCGAGGCGCCAAATACAATCAACACCACCAGGTTCATGGCGGTCGGCGGCGACGCGATCATCGCGAGATTTGCTGCATGCGCCTGCTCGCCGACTGCAAGCACCAACAAGCCGATCAGAGAAACTTTCTTATCCATCGTTCAACCTCTTACCATCTTAACTACCTTGTCAGCTCTTTTCAATGTTTGATAGAAGCTGTCTTCCAAACCAAACCGTTTCACCAGTTCCCTGCGCCGAGCCAGTGGTTCCGATATCTCCTTTTTCACATTGGTCAGCGAGTCTCGAAAAGCTCGTTCGCCCAGGAACTGAAATACAAACTCGAGTTGCTCACCCAGCATACTCGACAGTGATGTCATAACCTGATAGTACCGGGTGGGAGCCGGCAGAGAGCGAACTGAAGAAAGAAACCGATCAAATGGAGGCATCAGGTCCGATTTCGGGTCCACGCCGGGGAAGAAAGTCATTATCCCGGAGCGGTATTGCGAAGAAAAGGCCGGAAATCGAGTGTTATTCTCACCGACTATGGAATCGACCATCGCCCGAATTCGGTAAAAGCTGTTGTTATACAGGTCGAAGATCAAGCGGAGTATTTCTTCTTCCTCGTCTACTTGCTCAGTCTCGTCGTTTTCCCGGCGGCCAATGACCTCCACGAGGTTATTGATAATCAACTTGTAAATGGATCTACAGGTGACAAACTCGCCGACCGGCGAAGCCTGGATCAGGTCGGGCAATGTTCGTTCCCCATTGATCAGGGCCAGCATACGAAATTCCTCGACAGACAGTTTGATTTCGTCCGAAGCCAGCTTCGGAGATTTGGCAAGAGACAAAAGCACGTCGTCCGGAGGCAGGACTTTCTGGATCTCCATCCACTCGTCGATACGGCGAGTGCCCTCCATCACCACGCTCATCGTGTTCAACTCGACCAGAAACAGCGTGTCCTTCGGTGCCTGGCCCTCATGAAAGACGAAGTTTCCTTCCTGCCACGAGAAGAGATTGTAGACTATTTCTTCCATTTGCAGGCGCAGGCACTCGGCGATCTCTTCCTTATCGAATATGTTCATATCGATAAGCGTGGTCCCCAGTTGGCGTCCGGTCTGCCTATGCAAGGTGATAGCGCGTTCGAGGTCTGCTTTGGATATTTTTCCACGCTGCAGCAACATTTGACCAAGCAGGTCCTCGCTGGAGTTTACGGACGAGGCATAAATGATATTACCTGCCTTAAACGCGACTTCTTTCTGTCGCGTCGAAGTACTCAGTTCTAGAATGCCTGACTTCTTGCCGGTGGCCAGCAATTGCAAGATGTCCGGAAACGAGACAGTCCCCAGATTGCCGGATAAACTCATGGCTGCATCCCTTCAAACGTGTTGCGCTCAGGCTCGAATATTATCTACCACCTGTCTATCTACTAATCGGGCAACAGACGAACAAACTTAACTGGTTTGCGCCGGCCGACGTTCAACGGGACAGCAAAAGAGTCTGTGGGCGGGAAAAAACGGTTACGGCGCCTGTCTGCCGGAGATTGACGATGAAGTCGGCAGGCGTTACTGAGGTTGCCCCCGGCTTATGCAAATCCACAGTCTTTGCGTGGTAAACTCTTGAGCAGATGACTTTATCGAATCCCAGACTGAGAAGAGTGGCCAGGTCCGCCGGCGCGCTGTTCCAGGACCTACCCAAAACCAGCCACCTTGTTTCCTCCGGGCTGGAGACTTCGATTTGGTCGAAACGGAGTCTATCGGCAAAGAGTATCGAGGAAGCTCCGAACCGCAGTTCGAGCCCGGCGGCTTGGGCACGGAAGCAATTGCCGAGTTGTCCACTCGACCGAGCAGGATTGAGCAAGCTAATTTCCGGGTACGGTCCCGAAAAAGGCATTAGGTTGTCGACAATGCCGGCCTGCAACCCGGGGCTAATCCAGATCCGGTCGGTGCGCCATTTCTTTGCGAGTTGCAAAAAATCTCCGAGGGCAGCGAAATCTCCTCCAAGAATGAACAAGCGATCGACCTTGTCAATCTGATAAATATCCAGAGTTGGAGTTATTATGCGTTCGTCGAGGGGATAGTCGCTATGAGTGGCGCCGGTGATTATCAGATCAACTTCTTTGCCATTCGCCTGACGAACTAAGGCAGCCGTTCCCCCCGGAAGTGTAAACAGGTCGAGTCTCAGGTCTGCGACCGGGTCGTTCTCTGACCAGCAGGCCTCGGCAAGAGTGACGTTGGCGGTTGCAAGGACCAGATACAGAAGTCCACGCCTGGCCGCTTTGGAAGTGATGCTGTACACAGCCAGCACTATAGCGGCGTACACTGCCCCTACGACCATTGGCGAGACAGGTGGTAATGTCACAAGCGGCATTCGCTCACCACCAAATAACTCCAGTAGCCATATTATCCCGCCCATCCACAAATCCAGAATCGACCCTGCGAACAACCCGACCGTCGGCAGTACCAGATCCGCCACGAGAACAGCCAATATGCCCATAACACCTAAGGAAACGGCAGGAACGATCAGCAAATTTGCAAATACTGATAGAACCGGAATCCGATGAAAGTAAAAGGCGATGATCGGTACCGAGCAGACCTGGGCGACAAGCGCAATGAGCGTCGGTAAGACTAACCACCTATACCATACTCGGTGCCTGTACTTTTGTAGCGGCCCCAAGAGCTTCGGCACAAGAGCGATCAGTGACCACGCGACAACGAATGACAATTGGAAACCTACATCGAATAGTTGGCCGGGATTGACCAACAGTATACCAAGTGCGGCGAGCGCAATTATGTTGTTCAATTCTATTCTGCGATCCATCAGGCGGGCCATGATGACCAACGCCGCCATGACCGAAGCCCTGATTACCGACGGCTCCAGATATGATAGGAAAGCAAAGAAGACAACGGCCGTCAGCAGTAGGATTTCTCTTGACGGCGTAGACAATCGGAACGGTCGACCAATGATAAGGATGAAGATAATAACCAGCGCGACATTGGAACCCGATACGGCCAGCAGGTGCAGGGTGCCTGAATCTCGAAAGTAACGGTATATGTCTTCCGGAATATCGCGAGTTTCACCGATCAGGAAACCGGTCGCGAGCGCCGCCGAGGTTGGGGACAGTGTACGGTTCAGACTGGAACTGATCACGGAGCGCAAACCGTCTACGATGTTGAGTATAGCGTAGCGATTGCGCCTGTCAATACGAACGTCCAAGAGAGTCGGCTGGTATGCAACCGCATGAATTCCGCGTAAAGCGAGGTACCTTCCATAAGAAAACCCGGCTGCTGATGTCGTCGCTGGGATTGGATATAGTCGTGCAAGAAACTCAAGTCGGTCTCCCCTCTGAACGGCCGTCGTCACGTCCGAGACCTTAAGTAAAATGTCCCCGTCGACATGCGTGAAGGAAGTGGTTCCCAACGAGTCGATTGTCAGCCTGATGTCGGTCCGCTCCTTCCTGAGTTCGGGCCAGTCGCTTACGCGCGCATAGATTTGATAAACCGTTTGACCATCGGCGAATTGCGACAGGTGCGAAAATGAAGTTGAATAGGTTTGCAGTGAAAACCCAAGAGCGGCAAAGCCTGCCACTGCGGCCGCTAGGGAAAGAACGGCCGTTCGGCTCTTCTCCCGCATCAGTAACAATAGACCTGTTGTGCAGGAGATAGCTATGAATACGAGAATCTTCCATGCATCGGGGCGCAAGAGGTCGGAAAACACAATTGCAATGACCACGAAAACCAGCAGGAACATGCCCGGGGAGCGTCGAAGCATTGAACTACTCGCCGCTTTGTCGTCTTAGAACTGAGAACAGGCGTTTCATTTCACGCACGCGCAAAATGAAACAAAAAAAGATGTACAGCACGCTCGCACCAGCCAGCGGGACGGCAAGTTCGATGACACGCTGAAAGAGCGCTGAACTGGCAAATGTGTCGGGCAATGGAACAAGCCGTGCTACCACGACAGCAAGAAGAGCGGCTACCACCATTCGAAAACTGTTCAGGCCCAGTCTCCCCGGATGGATCGTGATCCCTTTGCCGGGCAAAAACGCGAGCAGCATCACCGCGTTGGCAATTCCGGCCAAAGATGTTGCAGCCGCCAGTCCTGCGAAGTCGAGCATCTTCACCAGTGGGTAGTACAAAGCCAGATTCAACGCCACTGTTGCAAAACTAATCTTCATCGGCAGGCGCGAGTCGTTGCAAGCGTAAAAGAATGGGACTACCACGCGGACAAGCGAAAACCCGATCAGTCCATAAGAATAGTGCCTGAGTGCGAGCGCCGTGTTTGCCGCATCGGTCTGGGAAAACGCCCCCCAGGCATAGATCAGGTTGACTATCTCTCTACCCAGCAAGGCGAGAACCGCCGATGCGGGGAGAACAACGAACAGGTTGAGATTCACTGCCTCGCGAAACGTTCGATTCAACTGATCGGGATTATCCTGCGCGGCAAGGCCTGAAGCTTTTGGCAGCACTACTGTGCCCAAGGCCACTGCAAACACTCCCAGAGGGAAGTGCATCAGGCGATATGAATAGCTCAGAAACGAAATGGACCCTTCCATCAGAAATGATGCTATGAGCGTGCTGGCCAGAATGTTGAGCCGCCCAGCCGACATGCCGACGATCATCGGAAGGAGCAAGTGAACGACCCGCTTGAGTCCTTCGTCCAACAGACTCAGGGCGGGACGAAAACGGTAGCCGATCCGGAGCAGGCTCGGCACCTGAATAACCGCCTGACCTATCCCCCCGATGACTACTCCGATTGCCAGGGCATAGGCTGGCTGCTCCAGCCTGCTGTGCAGAGCAAGAACCGCGACCACGATTCCGATATTGAACATCGCAGGCGCAACCGCCGGAATGCCAAAACGGCCCAACGAGTTCAACATCCCCATCAGCAGGGCCGATACTGAGACCAGCAACAGGTAAACGAACATGACCCGGGTCAGGCCTACTGTCAGATCAAACAACTCTGGGTTTTCGACGAACCCGTTGGCAATGAGGTAAACTATCGCTGGCGCTGCAATTATGCCGAGAAGGACAATCAAAGAGACCACCAGCAACAAGGCTGTCAGAACGACATCAGCCAGAGGAAACGCCTTTTTTGTACCATCGTGCACAAGGCGTTCCTTAAATACCGGAACAAAGGCGGAGGACAGTGCCCCCTCGGCGAACATGTCTCGCAGCAGGTTAGGGATTCGGAAAGCGGTCACAAAGGCATCCGTAACCATCGATGCGCCATAGAAATAGGCCATAACCTGCTCACGAACCAAACCCAGTATTCGCGAGATAGCTGTGGCCCCGGCCACGACAGCGGCCGAGCGGACAAGTCCAGAATTTTTTTTCTTCTCAGTTGACAAACGGTTACAGTCGATTATATTTATAGCTTGTATATGAATATCGGGAAAGGAAACGCAGTTGCCAAATCATAAATCATGTGCAAAGCGAATGAAAACTTCGGCTGAGGCGCGCATACGCAACCGGGCCTACCGATCGCGTTTGCGGGCGGCCGTCCGCGAGTTGCGGACCGAAAGCAGCAAAGAGGTAGCGGCGAAAACGTATCGCCAGGTGGTCTCATTGATTG
>JBHHVC010000169.1:0-6404 GCA_046754125.1 Candidatus Zixiibacteriota bacterium | reverse complement strand
CGCTCTGTCATCTCTTGCCAACCCTCCCAGTCGTCTTCGGCCAGACCGTCTTCGATTGAAATGATCGGGTACTTGTCGCACAACGCTTCGTAGAAATCTATCATTTCACCAGAAGAGAGCTTCTTTCCTTCGGCGGCGAGGTTGTAAGTTTTGGCATCGGCGTCATAAAACTCGGTCGATGCCGGGTCGAGTGCTATTCTTATCTGGTCGCCCGGCTTATAGCCGGAGTTGGTGATGGCTTCCATGATCACTTCCAGCGCCTCCTCGTTCGATTTCAAATCCGGCGCGAATCCTCCCTCGTCGCCGACCGATGTGTTATATTCTTTGGCTGCAAGCACTTTCTTAAGATGCCCAAACACTTCGGCCCCCATCTGTAGAGCATGGCGGATGTTGGCCGCCCCGACCGGCATGATCATGAACTCCTGCAAGTCTACATTGTTGTCAGCATGCTTGCCGCCATTGAGGATGTTCATCATCGGCACAGGCAGGGTTTTGCAGTTGCTTCCTCCTATGTATTCGTAAAGGAATCTCCCACGCGACTCGGCTGCCGCCCTGACGGTTGCAAGCGAAACTCCCAAAATCGCATTGGCGCCAAGCTTTGCCTTGTTTTCAGTGCCATCAAGAGCGATCAGGAAACGGTCAAGTGTTACCTGATCATATGGATCGCAATCATCTTTGATAAGAGCCGGCGCAATTTTGTCATTGACGTTAGCGACGGCTTTGGCCACTCCTTTGCCGAAGTACATCCGTTTGTCTCCATCGCGCAGCTCAACCGCCTCATGAGCACCGGTGGAGGCTCCGGAAGGGACGGCTGCACGGCCGAGAGTGCCATCGGACAGCACAACATCGACTTCAATAGTTGGAGTACCGCGACTGTCGAGAATCTGGCGTGCGTGGATATACTCAAAATCAGACATAGTCAATCCTCTCCTTAGACTGTGTGCGTGCTTCCTTCGATCCAAGCTAAGAGGGCCGCGATTGATCTGCAACCGTAAAGTTTGGTGGATAGGGACCGAGGGTCGATCAGCGGCCGATGGCAGTGGGCAAACCCCGAGGTCTGCCCACCCACATGTTTCGCGCTTCGATACGGCCGCCAAAGACGAGGAATAACTTGCCGGGAGAATAAGAAACAGTTTATACTCCTGCGGCGAAGTGGTGTAAAACATTGAGAACGTTTTGCCGACAACCCTGTTGGAAGGGGCAAATGTGGTTGCTACCAGTAAAGGGATACTAATGAGGCGATTTATCATAATTAGTGCCATTTCAGCAGGTTTGGTCGTTCCTCCGGCTGCCGCCGATGTCACATCGAGCGAGGCTCAGCAGGCGATTTACAGCGCGAGGGACAAGGTTCTTCCTGCTCTTGTCCATATCCAGCCGGTGATCAAGAACTATCGGACCGGTGAGATGGAAAAGCAGGCCGTTATCGGGTCAGGTATGATTTTTCATCGCGACGGATATGTGGTGACAAACTACCATGTGGCCGGTAAGGCCGAACGGATAATATGCACGCTATCGGACAAAGAGCGGTTGCCGGCAGAGTATGTCGGGGGAGATCCGCTAACCGATATTGCAGTAATCAAACTGGACTTGACCAACCATACCGAGCCACTGCCAATTGCAGAGTTTGGCAATTCGGACTCTATAGAGGTGGGACAATATGTGCTTGCTATGGGATCGCCGCTGTCCTTGTCGCGGTCTGTGTCATCCGGTGTGATATCGACTAAGGATCGCTACTTTTCGCCCAATGTTCGGCTCCCCAGCGGTGAGCGGACCGGTCGCTACAACCTCTGGATACAAACCGACGCCGCTATCAACCCGGGCAATTCGGGCGGACCACTGGTCGATATGTCGGGACGGGTTATCGGCATCAACTCCCGAGCCACTTTCCTGGCCAATAATCTTGGCTTTGCCATTCCCATTAACGTTGTAAGGGAGGTGACCGCCGCAATTCTGGATCACGGGGAAGTGGAACGAAGCTGGATAGGGCTGCACTGTCAACCGTTACAGGAATTGGAGGAGTATTTCAACACGGACGGCGGCGGCGGGGTGTTGATTTCGTCAATCGATCCTGGCTCACCGGCCGAGCAGGCATTCCTAAAGGCTGGCGACGTGATTTTGCAAGTTGATGACAATACCGTGTCTGCGCGTTTCTTCGAGGAGCTGCCGGAATTTTACAGCCTGATCGCGACGCATCCACCCGGCTCGCAAGTGCAGTTGCGGGTGTTGCGTGAGGAGCAGGAGTATAGTTTTGCCGTCATTACCAAACCGCTTGGAAGTTTGCAAGGGGAGGACTTTGATTGTGAGGAATGGGGATTTACTGTCAAGGCCATAACTGAACAGATGCTGGTGGAAAATCGACTGACGACGGACCATGGCGTGTACGTGGTAGGTGTCAAACAGGTCGGTGCGGCAGGTACCGGAGGATTGCGACGCAATGATGTGGTTACTAAGATAAATGACACAGAGCTTACTAATCTGAGCGACTTCATCCCATTTTACGAGAAGCTGAGCGTAGGCGGAAAGGACAATGTGCTCCTGACGGTACGACGAGGCAACGGCATCAGATATGTCCTGCTCAATACGGAAGGCAATCCAGCGGAGGCGGACAATGACAAATAGGGCGCAATTGAGAGCCATTGCAGGGAAAGTGATGGCAGCAACTGTGGTCGTTCTCTTAACCTCGGCCATATCACCCATGGTACGTGCTCAGGATTTTGATTTTGGCCGGCTGGAAGGAAAGGTAGAGCAGTTTGCAGTCGTTATTGAGATGCAGATCGAGTTCTCATTTGGTATGCACAGCACTGAACAGGAGTTGGAGCTTCTTGGCACGATTGTCTCCGATGACGGGCTGGTTATCTTCGACGGGTCAATACTCAGCGGCAATAACCCGTTTCAGTCGATGTCGGGGATGACAGTCAAGGCAACGCCGACTCGCATAGAGATTCGTACGCTTAATGACCAGAAATATGTTGGCGAATATGTCGGCACCGACCGCTTTACCCGTATCGGATTTGCCCGTATCGTGACTGACGATGATACCAGGTTTGAGCCGGTCAGGTTTGAATCCGATTCCGACATAAAGGTCGGCGATTGGCTGGCTCTCTATATGCTACTGCCGAGCTTCATGTCACCGTCGTTGGCTGCAGACGTCGGCATGGTGTCAACACTGGTGGAATCTCCGGAGTATTTCCCACTCACGGTTGGGTTTGGTTCGTTACAAATGACCTCAGTGCTGTTCGACGAAAAGTACAGACCGGTCGGCGTTCTGGGCGGCTTGACCGATCCATCGGCTGCCTCCCACGATGGCAGCGGGCTGATTGAATCGTTCGGTCAGTACGGCATCCCACTCCTGGGGCTGATCACTGCCGATCGATTGGAAAAGCTGATCGCCGATCCTCCCAATAAAGGCAAGATCGATCGCGGTTGGTTGGGAATCACTTTGCAGGCACTAACTGACGACATGGCCGAGTTCTGGCGTCTCGACCTGCAGGGTGGGATTATTGTCAACGAGGTCATTCGGAACTCTCCTGCCGACAAGGCGCAGCTCAGGGTTGGTGATATCATCTACTCGGTCAACGGGCAGGGTGTGGAAGTGGATGACGACAACAAGATACCGATTTTCCAGCGCAAGGTGGCAGAATTAGGACCGAATGCGCCGGTGGAAATTGGAGTTTTGCGTTTGACCGAACCGGGAGTCGACTCGCTGGTACTGCTGGCCACGCTGGAGACCGCACCGTTAGCCGCGTCGGAGGCCGTCGAATACGAAAACATAGAGCTTGAGTTCAAAGTACGAAATCTTGTCTTTGCAGACTATATGCGGTTTCAAAGAGAGGCAGAGTCTTTCAATGGCGTTGTCGTTTCCGAACTGAAACCGGGCGGGTTGGCCAGCCTCGGCGGTCTGCGAATAAGCGATGTCATCGTGCGAATCGGTGATGTCATGGTTCCTAGTGTCGAAGACGCTGAAAAAGCGCTTAAAAGCGTAGCCGAACAACGACCGCAGGAGATCGTCTTCTTTGTCTGGCGTAATCAGAAGACTATGTTTGTGAACGTTAAAACCGACTGGAACTGACCGGCGTCAGCCAGCCGGTGGGTTTGAAGACGAAGGCCCACCACAAGACCAAACTGTTCCACTCCAAGCTGTCGTTACGCCAGTGCTCCGTTCGTTTCGATAAGGCCGTCTTTGATTCTGACAATCTTCTCGGTCTGGCTGGCAATGCTCATATCGTGAGTAATGATGACAATAGTCTTGCCGGCATCATGAAGTTCTCGAAAAATGGCAACGATTTCGCTGCCGGATGCTGTGTCGAGATTTCCCGTCGGTTCGTCGGCCAGAATCACTTCAGGTTCGTTGGCCAGCGCGCGCGCGATGGCTACCCGCTGCATCTCCCCGCCGGACATCTCGGTCGGTTTGTTGTTGCACTTGTCGGCCAGTCCGACCCGATCCAGAAGTTCGGTCACCCGCTTGCGCCTTCTCTTTGCACGTGCTCCGGCAAACAATAACGGTACTTCGACATTCTCGTAAGCCGTAGCGTAAGGTAGCAGATTGAAGGCTTGAAAAACGAAACCAATCCTGGCGTTGCGTATATCAGCCAGATTATTCGGCGTCATTTTACCGACATCTTCGCCGTCAAGTCGGTAGCATCCTGACGTAGCAACATCGAGGCAGCCGATAAGATTCATAAGAGTTGACTTGCCGGAACCGGAGGGCCCCACTACCGCCAAATGCTGGCCGCGATTGATCTTTAGATCGATCCCCTTGAGGGCCTGAAACTCAACCGAGCCGGTCACGTATGTTTTGGTCACATTGGAAAGATCGATGATGTTTGTCGTGTTCATTCTTGTTTCACCTGTCTTAAGTGACTACTCGTATCGAAGCGACTCTACCGGGTTCACTGAGGCGGCCTTCATGGCTGGAAACAGACCGGAGAGCAGTCCCATTATGCCGAGTATCGCTACTACAATCAATCCGATCTCAATCGAAATCGTCGGTCGTCCCATAAAGTCGAGCACATCAGATTCAATCGGCACCCGTTTGAAGCTCTCGGTAAGGATGTAACTGATAGCCATTCCGCCGAATCCGCCCACGAAGGTTATGATCAAAGCCTCAATCAGGAACTGTGCCAAAATGTATGCTTTGCGCGCCCCCATAGCCATTTTCACACCGATTTCTCGTGTTCTTTCTTTTATGGAAACATACATAATGTTGGCCACGCCAACTCCAGCGATCAGCATGGTAAGGCCGCCGATTATTCCTAGGAATATCTTCATTCCCAACAGCATGTTATCCATTTCTCGTGCGCTCTCGGCAATATCCCAGATTTGAACCGCTCGGTCGTCTTTCGGATCAAACCTGTATCGCGAAGCCATCGCTTCAGTAATCTTTGTCTCAATCTCTTTCATATCGCCCACATTATACGGTTGATACACAATGTTTTCCAGGTAGGGGTCGCCGTAGAGAGTCTTGAAAGTAGTGTTGGGGATGCAAACGGCGTTGTCGTCACGGCCGCTATAGGAACTCATCTGTATCTTGTCCCGCATGACTCCGATGACTGTAAAGGGCGCACCGTTTATCGACAAACGCTTGCCTACAGGGTCTTTGTCACCGAATACTCGATCCTTGACCTCAGACCCTAAGAATGCCACTCGTCGCTTCAAGCGAATATCCAATTCGTTGATCATCCTGCCACCCATAAGCGGAATATGGTAGCGCATCTCCTCCCAATCGGGAGTGATGCCGGTCACGTGTTCAGTGACAACGACATCGCCATACTTGATCTCGGATCCCCAACGGTGGTACTCACCGCCGATATGCTTCAATTCTGGAACCATCGACTTAAGGTATGGCACATCGTCTGCGAAGAGATGGATCGGCCGACCCGTACCCATGCCTTTGTAAGCAATCGAGGTCTGGCCACCCCACATGACGGCGATCCCTTCGCCCAGTCCTTTCTGGTTAGTTGAAAGCTGTCGGTGCATACCTTCACCGAAACCAAGCAGCAGCATGATAGAAATCGTTCCCCAGCCGAGCGCTATGAAGGTGAGCGTTATTCTCTTGCGTTGTTTTCGCAAGTCACGAATAAAGACGTTGTATACAATTGAAAGCTTCATATCTGTACCTAGAACAGTTTCAATGCCTGCACCGGTTGCAGGCTGGCGGCGCGTCGGGCCGGAAAGATACCGGCGACAAAACCAACAATTCCAAGCAGAACGGTCACAACCATACCGCCGACTACGTTCACATGAGGGGTTCCGATATACTCCTCTGCGTTAAACATCGGGACGATCAAGACGATGCCATAAGCGAAGAGAAACCCGAACACTCCACCTAGCCCGGTAATCAATAGCGTCTCAAAGATGAACTGGGAGAGGATCGTTGATTTGCGAGCGCCAAGAGCCATCTTGAT
>JBHHVC010000168.1:0-6465 GCA_046754125.1 Candidatus Zixiibacteriota bacterium | reverse complement strand
GATCCGTACATGGCGTATTTTTTTTGTCATGGAACGAGTCGCAGAGATCGGGTGGCTCAATCAAAGATGCTGTACAACAACACTGCAAGTAAGGAAAAGCAATTGCCATCACGCAGTGTCAGCCGTAGTTTCAACTATACTGGTATCCGACTTGTCGGACAACGTATAGAGAAGAGTATCCGTCTACTGCCGCCTATGGTTCAGACGCTTAGACCGAACAGACCCAATAGAATCTTCGGCCGCCTGCGCCGCGGGATGAGCAGAGCGCGCACAGAGGCGCACTACATGGCGAACCGAGGAAGTTCACTCCCTCAGGAGAAGGCGAGCAAGGCTTTTGACGTCGTTGTGATTGGAGCCGGGATTGGAGGCTTGGCGACAGCCTATGAGCTTCAGCGGGCGGGCCACAGGGTTACTGTTCTTGAGGCCAGTGCTCAGGTCGGTGGCCGAGCCAGTACAATTCGCAAACCTTTTGCTGACGGGCTTTGCGTCGACGCCGGCGGTTTTCGGTTTTCTGCGGACCATTTTCGAGTGCGCGATTATCTCAATCTATTCGATTTGCCATATACCCCCTTTTTCCTCACCCGGGGAGATATGTTCATCTACTTTGATGGGAAAATGATGCGGCGAAAGGCCCACGAACGAGTTGACCCGAACTGGCTGACGCGTCCGCTCACCGTCGAAGAGCACTGGATGTTTGATCAGGAAAACGAGGATCACATGTTCCGGGTTTGTGGAGGGGTGGATTTGTTGGTAAACGCCTTTGTCGAGCGCCTCCTGGAAAAGCCTCAACTGTACTCCAAAGTGCGACGTATTGCGCAGGATGCAAACGGTGTCACGGTGGAATACTCCTGTGATGGAGAGGATGAATCCGTGCGCGCGGATAATGTCGTCAGCGCTATTCCCAACAACGTCTTAAAAGAGGTTGTTGTCACCCCGACCTTTTCCACTCAAAAAGCGAATGTGCTCTCGCAACTCAAATATCGTGCGGGGATGCTGATTTACTTTCAGATCCCGACCGAGTACTGGCTGGAACAGAATCTGAGTGGCTACGGAGTAACGGATACGGTTGGTGAAGTCTGGACTCCGGGAATGGACGTCACATCGCCGATGTGTATCACCCTGTCTTACACCAAGGATGAGGCCGCTCTCGAATTACTCGCAATGTCGTATGAAGAACGCATAAGGGTGACGATAACACGAACGGAACAATTCCTCCCCTATTTCAAGAGCTTTGTCCGGGAGAGCGTCGCGCTCAGTTGGGATGAAGACGATCTTATTCGCGGCACACGTTCGACTGCTATGTTCTTTAGTCCCGAGCAGATGGAAACAGTGCGCCGTCCGGAAGGACGAATCCATTTCGCCGGGGAGCACACTGCCAACTTCCGCCTCGGGTGGATGGAAGGCGCGCTGGAGTCCGCGCAACGCGTGACGCGCGAGATCAATCATTCATCGGAGTAGCCCCCGTCCGATGGACTTCATAGGACATTAGATCAGATTCATGCCGTCCGCAAACAGGCATTCTATAAAATATGGAAGTCTCTGGTATATACGAATTCCAGCTACCGATTGCGGTGTGAGTTTTTCAGGTCTTTGCTCCAGGCGCCACCCCCTGCAACTAAAAGGTAGAAGCTCAACAAGATTACTATAAAATGAAGGATCGGGAGTTCCGGTTGAAGAGGGAAAAGAGTGGGGTCATCAACCACCAGATGCACGTACGTAGCTACAGCCATCAAGCCAATCAGCACAAATGCCCCAATGCGGGACATCAACCTAACTAGTATAACCACTCCAACAAGCGTTTCAACTGCGGGAACAAACCACGTATTGAACGCCAGAAACGGAATGCTGGCCGCATGCAACTGTCCGGCAAACGCATCGCCAAGCGACGGTACAACCAGATATGATCCCTTATGCGTCTTCCGGTTACACTGCACAACCTTGTCTTTGAACGTTTTCTATTGTTGGGAACCGCGAGTTACTGGAACCTCCATAGATAGATCATGTCATCCCGAGTTTAGAAGTCATTTTCAAGAACGATGCGATATCGCACATTGCCCGCTCTCAGATGGTCCAGCGCCTCGTTTACTTTTGACATCGGAAAGACCTCAATCCGAGGCTCAATCCCATGACGAGTGCAAAACTGAAGCATTTCTTTCGTCGTGGCAATGCTCCCAAGAGGAGATGCCGACACCGACTTCTGGCCCATCAAGAGACTAAACACGGGAATAGCCAGGGGTTCCATGACCGCGCCGACAAAGTGAAGCCGTCCCTTTGGCCGCAGGGTGTTGAGATACAACGGCCAATTAAGAGTGACGTTGGCCGTAACGAGGAGAAAGTCCTGGGACCCAGCGGCGGCTTCGAGCGCTTTTTCGTCGCGTGAGTCAACGATTTCGCTGGCGCCAAACTGCCTGGCTTCTTCGGCTTTGCTGGTCGATGATGTGAATGCGGTGACATGGCAACCCCATTTGGATAGAAACTGGACCGCCATGTGGCCCAACCCGCCGATGCCGATCACACCAACACGTTCGGTCGGTTTTACGTCGAACTGGACGATTGGGTTGAAGACGGTGACACCTCCGCAAAACAGCGGCCCGGCAGATTTCACATCGAGTTTGTCCGGAATAGGAATGGCCCAACTCCAGTGACAGCGAACCTTGTCCCCAAAACCGCCATGCCGTCCCACTATGGTTTGTTCGCCTGATGCGCATAAGTTCTGATCGCCAGAAAGACAGGCGTCGCACATCATGCAACTCTTGGAGAACCAACCAAGGCCAACGCGGTCGCCCGGTTTGATGTTTTGCACACTTTTTCCGACGGCGGCAACGGTTCCCGCTACCTCATGGCCGGGGACGATGGGATATGCGGTCATATCCCAGTGATTCTCAATCATATTCAGGTCCGAATGGCAGATGCCGCAGTACTGGACCGCGATTTCAATTTCTTCCGCGCCTAACTCTGCCAGTTCATATTCGAATGGCTGTAGGGGCTGGTCGGCGGACGTTGCCGCAAAAGCTCTAACTTTGCTCATAAGATACCCTCGCCTGTAAATGATTCACGGCCACAACATAAGATCATGTCCGCAGCTATGCAAAAACAATATGTTGACAGGTTGGCGAAGCATCCCGTGAGATTCAGTGCCTGACCTCAGACAGACAGACCTGCCGGCCTTCTCTTAATCAGCCCACACGACACAAATAACTATTGTTTTTGCTTCAATGTAGACTATATTGATCGTCAAATGTTATTATACAAGCCGAATTGGCCAGGAGTTATTGTGAGTCTAAGATCTTACGACAGACCAGGAGGATACCATGTCTGGCACGCAGAAATCTTTTGATCCCAATCATTACAAACGAACGACCAAAGAACAGTGGGAAACGGCAGCTGAAGCCTGGCATCGTTGGGGTAGTCTACTGAACAAGTGGCTTGGGCCTGCCACTGAGACAATGTTTGACATGGCTGGTATCACTACGGGAAGCCGAGTGCTTGATGTCGCTGCCGGCGCCGGAGAACAAACGATTGCTGTCGCCAGGCGCGTTGGAGATGCCGGGTCCGTACTGGCAACCGATCTTTCACCTTCAATTCTGAAGTACGCAGCACAATCGGCCAAAGATGCGGGCTTGACTAACGTCACCACACAGGAATTAGATGGGGAGCACTTGGACAAACTGGATGAAGCCTCTTTTGATGCCGTTATTTCACGAGTCGGTTTCATATATTTCCCGGATCAACAGAAGGCACTTCATGGAATGATGCACTCTGTCAAAGAAGGTGGCAAGATTGCGGCAATGGTCTATTCTACTGCGGATAAAAATGGATTCTTTTCTGTACCCGTTTCAATAATAAGACGAAGAGCAAACTTGCCCGCACCACTACCCCAACAACCCGGCCCGTTCAGCCTTGGTGGAGATGGAGTATTAGAAGGACTTTTCGTGCAAGCAGGCCTCAAGGACGTGGAGGTTCATGTTATTGATGCTCCGGTACGGGTTCAGTCGGTGAAGGAATGTTTAGATTTTGAAAGGGAGTCATTTGGTGCTCTTCACCAAATGCTCTCAGGACTCTCTGAGTCTGAGCAGAAAGAGACATGGGAAGAAATCGAACAGGAGTTGAATAAGTTCCAGACCAACGGTTCTTTTGAAGGACCATGTGAGCTTGTGGTGGCTGTCGGTACAAAATAATCAGGGCGGTCCATTATAGAAATCCTATATAAGAGCGGGTTACTTTTTTGACGACTCTTGATCGGCGAGTCAACTATCCAAGCCGCGCCTGCTCGATCCCCGTACGGTGTTTCTAAACCGTACAGGAACGAGTTAGCACGTTTCCCGCAGGAATAGGTCGGTCGGAATCACTCGGCGATTCGAGGGACTCGCCAACCGCTAACCGACAAGCACTTTTTCCAGACGCTCGGTGATATAAGCCAGATCAGCGTCGGTTACGATCAGCGGCGGCGAGATTCGGATGGTGTGTCCATGGCTGTCGTTGGCCAGCATACCCAGGTCGAGCAATTTGTGGCAGAAGGCCATAGCGTCGCCGCTCTTGACTTCAATTCCGATGAACAAACCTTGTCCACGCACTTCTTTGACGTGTGACGAACGTGCGGCGATCTTTTCGATCTCGGCCTTGAGCTTTTTCCCTTGAGTTGCCGAACGCCCAACCAGATTTTCATTTACAATCACATCGAGTGCGGCGTTGGCTGTCACGCAGGCTAATGGATAGCCGCCGAACGTCGAACCATCCTGCCCCGGCTGGAAAGCGAGGTCCATGAGCTTACTGTTCGTAACAAAAACCGACATCGGCACCAATCCACCGGCGATCGCTTTTCCCAGGATCAGTCCGTCGGGGACGACGTCTTCATGCTCGAAACAGAACATCTTTCCGGTTCGGCCCAAACCGACCTGGATTTCATCAAAAATCAGGATGATATCGTTCTCATCAGCAACTTCTCGAAGACCCTTGAGGAATCCAGCCGGCGGGATATACATACCTCCCTCGCCCTGCATCGGCTCAATAAGAATGCCGCAGGTGTTTTTGTTTATCGCCTTTTTCACAGCCTCGAGGTCGCCATATTCAACAGGGACAAAACCGGGAGTGAGCGGGCCGTAGCCTGTGTGGTATTTGGCAATTGTGGAGAAGGAAACGGTCGTAATCATTCGCCCGTGGAAGTTGTTGGAGAATACAATTACTTCCTGCTTGCCGTCAGCAATCCCTTTGGACTTGTAACCATAATATCGCGCTGCCTTTATGGCTGTCTCCACCGACTCAACGCCGCCGTTCTTTGGAAGGACCTTGTTTCCATTGTCACCAAACCGTGCTCCCAGTTGCGGGACCAGATTGGCTACTTTGTGCAGGAAAATCCCCAGTGAATCCGTGTAAACGACATTGGAAATGACTGATGCGTACCCACCGTGCAACGCCTGGGTTGTGGCTCTTACAATGTCACTATGTGCGTGTCCCTGGTTCGCGGCAGAATAAGCTGCCAAGCAGTCCAGATACTTACGGCCGCTTTGATCGTACAACCAGATCCCTTCGGCCTTGCGAACAACGAGCTTGACCCGGCCATAGTGATGTGCACCGAAATTGCTTTCATAGGCGAGAATTGTGTCATCGGGAATATCCGAAAAACCGGCCATTGCTTTTGCTAGTGTGTTCGTGTCGACCATGACAGCACCTCGCTTTCTCAAAAACAGAACAGTGTATCACCCTGCAATCGGCCTTTTGGCTCGATTGTCCTCGGGTAGCCTAAAGTTTTATAATATAGCCGTTTATCGGACTATCGTCAAGATTCTCAAGAGATTAATCTTATCTGGTGATATAGAACAGCCGGAGGGCAGGTCGTCGAAGGCACAGGACTTTGGGACAGGCTGAAACCTCTTGTACACTTTGCGCGTTTAACAAGTGATATATGTTCAGCCCTGGATTAGTGCTGGACGTTGATCGGCCGAAAAGTATATTAGGCCGCGAGGGAAATATGCTGTTTGGGTTTGATATTTGCGTTCTTTGACAATGGAGAGAGCCTGTTACCGATCGGGCTTTATCCGTCTGTCCCCATTACGGGGGTGATTTGGTTTCGACGGGTATGGCAGTCGGTTGTTGGCGCGCCGAGGTTGTTCGGGTCCTCGTTAAAAAACTGGACAAACTTTCTAATTGGCGAATCTAACTACGCCATGGCTGCCTAGAAATAGCGCAACCCGTGATGCCTGATTCTATGTCTTCAGGGTTGGGACATCGCGTCGATAAAGAAGACTCGGCTTCGCGACGCCTTTAAGCGAAGCTTAAACGCAAAGGCTGGCCCTGTCGGTGGCCTGTTGGCCGGCAGCTTGCGGGGCGAGAAATCATAGACCGACTACGCGCGTAGAGGACGACCAGAAGTTGTATTCGGACGGGGGTTCGATTCCCCCCACCTCCATTTGTTATGATTCCATGTAAATCAATATGTAACAGCGACAAGCAGGCTGGGTCATTTGC
>JBHHVC010000167.1:0-6510 GCA_046754125.1 Candidatus Zixiibacteriota bacterium | reverse complement strand
CAATCAAAACGACGGCAGAAAGAGAAACAACTAATCCGGAAATAAGTCCTGAAGCGAGACAAGCGGCAAATCGGCTGCGAAGTTGATAAAGGGACTCCGCTGCGTATCGGCTGAAAAAGCGTATGAGTATCACACCAAATATGAGCGCTGCCAGAAGGCGAGCAAGCCGAAGAGCAAGCTCTGCATAAGCAGCCGAACCATCGGCAGAATCTTCCTCGGGCTGCGACCAAACTGTCTCCCCGACGATAGTAACTCCAGACTGAAGGTCAATCTCGGCTTCTTTGCTGCAAGTATAAGACAGGTTTCCCTTGATCACTGCCGGCGGCATAATGATGATACGTTCCGCCTCGATGTCAACGTCACCCTCGATAATGCCGGTAATACGCACAAACCCGCCCTTGAGTAAAGCAGGCCCCCTGACTGTTCCTTCCAGCAGCAGTCTCCCCCCCATCATTGTCACATCACTCTCAATAAGGGAAGTCTTGCTGAGCGTCAATTCATTCCCGAACAGAATCACCGAACGACCGACATATCCCTCGATACGACCGATATTGACAAAAGCGCGCAAAGATCGCTCGACCTTGCCCCTGTGGCGAAACTGGTACCCCATGACGTTCTCGGAGCCGACGATTTCACCATTGAAGTCAATATCATACCCCCCCGCTATCAAATCACCGTCGATTCGTCCGTCAATTGCGATATTCTCTGCCCAGACAACGATATCTTCCTCAATATCGTGCATACTCGAAAGGCGGAAGTCTTCTCCTGCCTCAAATACGGTGGCCATTGTGGCCGGACACATAGAGCTAACGAAAATGAGGAAGGTCAGCCATCTTGTGACTTGACTATATAGAGGTAACGGATTCACGCTGGGCCGGTGGAGTTTTGCTTTCATTTTCATAATTATGTTTACGAATTAGCCATCCAACTGTTACAATAAGCATGCTTAGGCCCGGACGCCACTAAAATCGGGTTTGCGCCGGATCGTTTTGAAGCCAAGGCTTCGAAACAAGACAAGCCCGGGCTGCTGTTGTAGTAGTGAACACGCTTGTACACTGTGCACAGAAATATGGTTGAGTTTGCTCCGACGGCAACATAAACTATAGCAACGTCGGAGAAGAGAAAAGCTGTCGGTATTACTATGAATGTCCTGTTTTATTTTTTGTCGGCACTTGTACTTTTTGTATTGGCCTACCGCTTCTACGGCCGATTTGTTGCGCGGTCCATCGGCATAGAGGCAAACCGTCCAACACCTGCTGCGGAGATTAACGACGGAAAAGATTACGTTCCCACCAGACCGTCAGTACTTTTTGCCCACCACTATTCGACTATAGCGGGAGCCGGTCCGATTGTCGGTCCGACTCTGGGAATTCTTTACGGTATTGGTCCTGCATGGCTATGGGTGGTGATCGGCGCGATCTTTTTTGGCGCGGTCCACGATTTCGTAGCCTTGTTTGCATCGTTGCGCGAGCGAGGCTGTTCTATGGCGGAGATTGCGCGCAAGGCGTTGGGGCCGACCGGCTTTCTGTTGTTCATGACTTTTACGATCGTCCTGATCATACTGGTTACCTCTGCCTTTCTTTCGTTGACCGCAATCTCTCTGACTTCCTTTTACCCGCTGTCCAAGCTTGGACTTGACAGCGCCCAGACACTTCTGCGAACGCAAGTTGTAGACGGTCAGGCGATGGGTATTGTAGGTGGCATTGCCTCAACATCGGTTATCGTCATGACACTACTTGCCCCGATACTAGGTGTTCTGGTGACCAAGAAGCGAATCGCAACTCCCTTGGCTTTTGCAATCGCCTTTGGCATTTGTCTCCTGTCAGTCTATGCCGGCTTTCGCATTCCATTGTCACTGTCGCCAGTAGTTTGGATGTTTGTCATAGCGATCTATACGCTATTCGCTTGCGAGGCCCCTGTCTGGGTGATCTTGCAGCCAAGAGACTTTGTCAATGTGCAAATACTGTATATAGGTATGGCAGCAATGGTGGCTGGAGTCATTATTGCGGGCAGTCAGGGCCTGACAGTAAGCTCGCCGGCAACAAACTTTACGGTAGGAACATCCAAAATGGGGCCAGTCTGGCCGTTTCTATTCATCACCATTGCCTGTGGATCTATTTCCGGATTCCACGCACTTGTTGCCGGAGGAACGTCATCGAAGCAATTAGCAAAGGAATCTCAGGCAATTTCTGTCGGATATGGCGGAATGCTGCTCGAGGGGATGCTGGCTGTTCTGGTGCTCGTGGCAATTGGGTCGTCGCTTGATTTTGGTGAGTATATGGCGATTGCCTGGCCGGACGTCGGCAAGGGAAACCCCATTCTCGCTTTTGCGCTTTCGGTAGGAAACCTGTTGCATAATTCTATGGGAATCTCGTTGGCTCTTGGCACTGTACTCGGCATCCTTACAGTCGAAGGCTTTCTTATTACCACCCTCGACTCTGCGGTAAGGCTAAATCGATATCTCTTTGAGGAGCTTTGGAAATCGCTCTTTGAGACTCCGCCCGCTATTTTCAGCAAGTTTTGGTTCAATTCCGGCCTGTCGGTAGCGCTTATGCTACTAATCGCACTAACCGACGGCTACAAGGCTATCTGGCCGTTGTTCGGCTCGACCAATCAACTTTTGGCAGCGTTAACTCTGATCGCCATCACAGTCTGGCTCCACCGGGCCGGTCGATCAACCTGGTATACGCTTATCCCGGCCACCATTATGGTCGTAACTACTATTGCTTCTTTGAGTTACAAGCTATTCACTGACTACCTGCCAAATGCCAGGATTCTTCTGGCTGCAACCGACATATTGTTACTGGCTCTGGCAATTGGAGTAATAAGACTGTCGCTTGGCAGGCTGGCCGCTTCCCGGCCGGGCCTGTATCCGGGCAGATAACCTAACCTCTTTTCCGACAATAAATAAACCACCCGGTCGGTCGATATAGTTGCTATGCGACCGGCCGTGATGTCATGAAACTTTTTCTCGACCGAAATAAGACGCTACTGCCCCGGATTGACGTGATTTACCTGCTCTCCCGGGTGATGACGCTTTTAGCGGTGGGATGGTTCACCGCTTTCGGTGATTACCCGAAGTCTGACGCATATGTGTTCCACCTGATATTGGCCACCCTGGGAGTGCATCTCTTCCTGTTCTATCTGGCGGTGAAGGGGAAGTTGGATATCAAGTTAGCTTACCTCTCATCGATTCTGTTCGATATCCTTATGGTCCCTTTGCTGATTCTTTTCACCGGAATGATCAACTCGCCGTTCTACCTGCTGTTCTTTTTGACGATTTCGGTATCGGCTTACGTGCTTACCTTCTGGTACTCGGCGGCCTCGGTAGTCATCGTGGCTCTTTCGTACCTGTGGCCGATTTATCCGGACCTGACCGTCGACACAGCCTTCGCCGTATCACTGCGCATAGGGTCTATTTTAGTCTACTATTTGGCTATTTTTTACGCGTCAGACTACATGCGGCGGTCCGAGAGAAGGCTTCTCAAACTCTTCGACACACTGAACATGCGCACTTCGGAGTTAGAAAAGTCACAGGCACAACTGGAGTTGATTTACGAAAACTCGCGGGCACTGGCGGCAATTCTTGATGCCGACGGAGTGGTGCACGAAGTTACCAAGATCATCGCCAATACACTACAGTACAGCTGTTATTCCATGATCTTGACCGATCGCAAAGGAACATACTACCATCGCGCAAGGTATCAGTCGGGAGAGAAGAACTTCAGTTACATGGCGATAGAGATTGAGACCATGGAGTTGGTGCACAAGGTGTGCGAGATCGGCGAGCCAATCCGTGTAAAAAACATCGCCGGCCGCGACGACTACCGTCCGCTTGGCTCAGGCAGCCGCTCGGTTTTGATAGTACCGATGGTTTCGCACGGACAGATAATGGGTGTGCTGACGGCCGAATCTACCCGAACCAACCATTTTGGTGAGCGGGACATCCAAATGCTGTCGATCGTGGCCCGGTCGGCAGCTCTGGCGCTGGAAAACGCTGAACTGCACAAGCGGACCGAAGAACTGACGATAATCGACGAACTGACTGAAACATACAACTATCGCTATTTCATTCAAAAGCTGTCAGAAGAAACCCGGCGCGCCGAACGCTACACACTGCCATTGTCGCTGATAATGGTTGATATCGACTGGTTCAAGAAGCTCAATGACTCGTTCGGACATGAAGCTGGCAACCGGGTTCTAAAACAGTTGCCAAAAGTGATCCAGACCTGTGTCCGAGATGTTGATATCTTCGCCCGCTATGGTGGAGAAGAGTTCGTGATTATTCTCCCACAGACACCGAAGGCCGAAGCGGTACACATTGGCGAGCGAATCCGCAGCAAAGTGGAAGAAGCGGTGTTTGATCTGAAAAAAATTGGTAACACAAAGATAACCGTTTCTGTGGGAGTTAGTTCATATCCGGAAAATGGCCGATCGCATGAAGAATTGGTCGGTGTAACCGACGAGGCTCTGTATCGCGCCAAAGGTGACGGACGCAACCTTGTTGCTTCAATATAGGCTTGGATAATATGCTTTTGCCACCGTATACTAAGGAATCGCCATGGTAGATATCGCACAGAGGCTTGGACAGTTGTTCATATTGGGATTCGAGGGAGACAAACCCTCGCCGACTTTCTTGAACTTTATTCGTGAGGAACAGATCGGCGGCGTGATCCTGTTTGAACCGAACTGTCCAACCCAGCAAATTACTAGACGTAATGTTGATTTGATTCTTTCCGCATGTCGAGTGGCCCCATTCATTGCTGTCGATCAGGAAGGCGGACGGGTTTGTCGAATAAAGGGTGCACCAACGGAATATCGTTCCGCATCCTATTACCGACAGAGAGGCTCGGTCGAGCGCTTTTCTGAGGAGTATTCGCGTTCTGCAGTCAGCTTGGAGGCTTTGGGTATCAACCTAAACCTTGCCCCTGTTGCTGACATCTTTCTCCACAGCGGCAACAGTTGCCTGGCCGACAGGTGCTTTGGAGTCACACCCAAAGAAGTTACACCGTTTGTCAGGGCGTCGGTTGAAGTGTCAGCAAAAGCCGGCCTGCTATGTTGCCTGAAACACTTCCCCGGACTGGGAGCGGCAGTCAATGATCCCCATGAGGAAACGGCTGTTGCCGGCTACACACAACTGGTGTGGCAGCAAAGAGAACGAATACCATTTCAGGCTGGCCTTGAGGCGGGAGCCGACATGATCATGACTACACACATGCTCTTGCCCGAATTGGATGACCTCTCCGTTACAGAATCGACTAACATTATCTCAACCCTCATTCGCAAGGACCTGGCATTTGACGGTCCGGTCATTACGGATGATCTTCTGATGAAAGGCGCTGAGGACTACGGAAGTCCCGGCAACCGCGCTATTAAGGCGTTTTTGGCGGGACATGATCTGCTTCTGTTTTCGCAGGACAGTAATGCGGCCATGCGAGCCTATGACTCTTTTGTTGACGCAGTTCAAAGAGAAGAAATCCCAGCGGACAAGGTTACCCGGTCGCTGCAACGAGTGGCCGGATTGAAGTGCAAGCTAAACAGTTCGGTCATTCGGTAGTGGGATGCGCAAATGAATCTGTCAAAGCTGTTGAACAGGAAAAGTATCACCGTAATCGGACTCAATTCAGGCACATCGGTCGACGGCCTTGATCTGGCAGCCATTCGAGTAAACAAGCGCTTTGCATCGCCTGCATACAAGTACCTTATAGGCCTTGAAAAAAAATTCCCATCGCCCCTGCGCCAGATGACCCTGTCTGTTGCTGATTCTCCCAGGGCAACTATTAACGAAATGATGTCGCTTGACAGCCAGCTGGGACAGTTTTTTGGCCGGTCAGCGGCGTCGTTTATGAAGAAGCTGTCGCGGGCAGGGATCAAGGTCGATCTGATTTCATCACATGGCCAGACCATCCGCCATTTACCTTTGCCGGCACCGGCTTGGACCGTTCAGGCGGGTTCGCTTGATAGAATTGCTGCCCTCACCGGTAAGATAGTGATCGGCGATTTTCGGCAAGCAGACATTGCACTGGGAGGTGAAGGGGCTCCGATCACTACCGGTGCCGTTAGCGCCCTGTTGTCGCACAGTACCGAGTCGCGGTTGATTGTTAACATTGGTGGCATCTCCAATTTCTTCTATCTCCCTTCCAGCAGGAACCCAGCGAAGATCGCCGCCGGTGACTGCGGGCCGGGTAATAGCCTGTGCGACCTGCTCGCCCAGCGTTTGTTCAGCCAGAAGTTTGATCGCGGTGGTCGTATCGCTCGCGCGGGAGAAATATCCAAACGACTGTTGACCCTCTTGATGGGGCATCCCTGGTTCAGACAGGCCAACAAATCGACCGGGAGGGAGTCGTTTGGACCGTCGATGGCTGACCGCCTGATCAGGCGGGGAAAGAGTCTTGGTCTGTCCGACCGGGACCTGATGACTACCGCCGCCGAACTGACAGCCTGTTCCATCGCTCTTAGCGTCTGGAAATATCTGCGGTCGGATGAAAAAATGATTAATTTATATTTTAC
>JBHHVC010000166.1:0-6543 GCA_046754125.1 Candidatus Zixiibacteriota bacterium | reverse complement strand
CTCAAAAGCATCCACCGCACGGCGGGGGACCGGAGAGGAAAAGGAAGTCTGCCATAAAAACGACATCTCCAATATCAACTCCGTCATCACAGTTCAGATCGCCAACGCGAAGAGGCTGTGGTGCTGATCCACCGGTAAACAGATATGCGACCAGAAAGGACAAATCCACCACATCAAATGAACTGAGGCCGTTGGGTCCACCGCAACCATCCTGCCAAAGAGAGATAAAGCCGTTGTCACATGCCAGATATATGTTGCTCCCAACAACATCAATATCCCAACTCCATGCAGGTAGCAACTCAAAGTGTCCCGCCAGATACGGTGCAGTGGGATTGCTGATATTCAGGATTTTCAATCCATTCAGGTAAGCCGCGACATAGAGATAATCACCAACTGCTTTCATTTGGCGGGAAAATGGTCTTCCGATATCCGGAACGCTGCCTACTTCCAAAGGTGCATTTGGAGTGGTGACATCTATCACACTCACGTTGCCGTTAGATCCATTCCCCAGAAAAGCATAGTTGCCCGAAACAGTAAAACCAACATTGAAGCCGCTACCATTGAATTCTCCCACCGTTGACGGAGTAGAAGGATTGCTTATATCAACGATATACATACCGTATGAATAGGATGACACGTAGGCATACCCATTTGCAATTTCTATATGTTGCGTATAATTGGGAATTGCAAGTTCTCCCGTCAGAAAGGGCGCCTGAGGATTGGACACATCAAAGACCTTTAAGCCTGAGTTGCTGGCTGCTACATAAGCGTAGTCACCGTCCACAACAATATCGTTAGCGCTCGGCGGGCCCGGAGAAGTCCCTTCAAGAAACGGTGCAGCGGGATCGGAGATATTGACGATCATTATGCCAATAGAGTCGCCAGTGATGAAAACCAGGTCACCCTTGACGTCAACGGCCTTAGCATTTCCGGGTGTGGTGAAGGAGCTGATTACCACCGGAATTTCCGGATCAGTAATATCCATAACCTGCAGACCTTTGATGCCATTTGCTTCATAAGCGTAGTTTCCAGAAATGGCCAGATCATATCCCATTCCGGGAGTTTCATATGTAGCTTCAAGAAGCGGAGCTGTTGGCGACATCATATCGTATGTAGTGACACCGACTGTCCAGTCAGAGATAACGGCACGATTACCGACAAGCTCTACATTTCTGTTAAAACCATATGTCGACCAATTGGCGGCAAGTGTCGGTGTGAATGGATTTTGAACGTCAATTATCCTGATAACGTTGTAGTCAATCAAATAGACATAATCGTCAAATCTCTCCACCTCAGAATAGGTTTGAGTGGTGTCAATCCAGGAAGCGATTTCAGTGATAAACGGAGGATTGGAAGCGTTGATTACATAGAGTCCTTGCTGGCGATTAGCAACATAAGCGTAGTTTCCGGAAAGGGCGACATCGTAGGCGTCATCCCCGCACGTCAGTTTCGTTTTGAAAACCGGTGCCATTGGATCAGAGATATCCCAGAGCTCCAGCCAAAACTCCGCAGCGATATATGCATAGTCCCCCGACACTGCTGAGTTCATGGCTAAACCCTGCGGAGAGATAGTGTTCACAATAACCGGTGAGTTGGGATTGGTTACATCAATTATGTAATAGTATCTGTGAGCACTAACATACACATAACTGCCTACCTTTTCCACATCCTGCGCCGATGGCCACAGCGGATCATCAAAACTGGTAGTACTTACCAGGGCAGGTGACTCGGGTGCCGAAACGTCAAAGATCAACATTTCTTGTCCCCCAACTACGTAAATGTAGTCATCACTGAATAGAATATCCTCTGCATAGAGTGGATGATAGTATTCGGCGACAACTGTCGGCAAGCTGGGATTGGTAAGGTCTATCACTTGCAGGCCAAGCATCGGATAGCTGAATGCGTAGTTCCCATTACCGGTAGCAACATTCGTACCCTGCCAAAGCGCGCTCCCGGCATAGGTAATAGAAAGTTCCATCGATTGCGCATCAAGCACCTTTGACGGATAATCTTTTGGTTTCAGCGATTGTGCGTCATATTCACTGGTCGCCGAAGTAGCCAACTGCAAGTTGGAAGATGCACTATCGTGTGGCGACAAAGATGTGGCTTGAGTCTGAACAAAGAACAGCAACAAGGCGAGAACCACGAACGATGTGAATGACTGCAATACATTACGACGGTGTTGCATATTCTTTCCCTCCGGAAAAGCATGAGGAGTATTGGTAACTGTATAATACGTATAGTCTTTGTGCCCTCTTATGTCAAGGTTTTTTGGCCATTCTTCCTAAGGGATACTGTCAGGCAGTTTCTACAAACTGTGTGATATGGCCTGCTGGGAGCCCTGCTGGGACCATAAAATATATGTGATCCAATTGCCTTTCTTATCCGTTATATTAGTTATGGAGGCGCCGAACACACCGGCGATAATATATTGTGTCTTTAGATCGTCAAATCAGCCTGAGTGACAATGCTCTTGAAGTTCTCAGGCGACGGTATCTGCTCAAGGATGAGGATGGACAAGTGGTTGAGTCGCCGGCTGAGTTGTTCAGTCGCGTAGCATCCGACATTGCCCAGGCCGATCAAATCTATGGCGTTGCAGGCGCCGATCTGTCACGTACGACCGAACAGTTCTATGGCATCATGTCCTCTTTAGAGTTCCTGCCCAATTCTCCGACCATAATGAACGCCGGGCGTTCGCTCGGCCAATTGTCGGCCTGTTTTGTGTTACCGGTTGGTGACTCTATGGAGGAGATTTTTGAAACGATCAAGCAGGCGGCCATTATTCACAAATCGGGCGGAGGAACCGGATTTTCTTTTTCAAGGCTGAGGCCAGCCGGGTCTGTTGTTTCATCAACTTCGGGCGTCGCTTCTGGTCCGGTTTCCTTCATGAAGGTCTTCAACGGGGCTACCGAGCAGATTAAACAGGGGGGGACCCGCCGAGGCGCCAATATGGCTATTTTGCGGATCGATCATCCGGACATTCTGGAGTTCATTTCGTGCAAGGATAACCTTCAGGATCTGACCAACTTCAATATCTCGGTGGGCATCACCGACCAGTTTATGTCCGCTCTGGCCAACAAAGAAACATTCCAACTGATTGATCCGCAAACCGGCGGGACATACCAGAGTGACGGTGGCGACGCACGGCTTGATGCGGTGGACCTGTTTGATAATATAGTCGACCACGCCTGGCGAACGGGCGAACCGGGAGTGGTCTTTCTCGATAGGATGAACCGGGGGAATCCCACATCGCAATTCGAGACCATAGAGGCGACCAACCCTTGTGGCGAACAGCCATTGCCGCCGTACGATTCGTGCAATCTTGGTTCGATCAATGTTGGAAGGTTTGTGAAAGAGCCTCTGCCGTCCGACTTTAGCCTCGATAAGCCGATGAGGGCGGTCGATTGCGATCGTCTGGCCCACGTTATACAAGTGGCGGTGCATTTTCTCGACAACGTGATTGACCGAAATCGCTATCCCATTCCACAGATCGAGACACAGACAAAAGGCAATCGGCGCATCGGGCTGGGAGTGATGGGCTGGGCGGATATGCTCGTGCAACTGGGTCTGCCGTATGACAGTAAACAGGCGTTTGATCTGGGCGAATCCCTGATGTCGTTCATCGAGGAAAAATCACACGAGTACTCCTCGGAACTGGCCCGGACGCGAGGTCGCTTCCCTAACTGGGAAAAATCGATTTACCGGGAACGAGGCGTTGTCATGCGTAACGCCACCCTGACAACAGTTGCACCAACTGGAACGATTTCGATCATTGCAGGATGTTCATCCGGGATCGAGCCATATTATGCCATCGCCTTTGAGCGCAACGTCATGGACGGGACTCGTTTGGTTGAACTAAATCCGTATTTCGAGCAGTTGGCTCGGCGGGAGAAATTCTTTACTGAAGAGCTGATTGACCAGATCAAGAAAACTCGGTCGATAGCGGCGATAGAAACTATTCCGGAATCAATCCGACGTCTGTTTCTTACCGCTGCCGATCTGTCACCGTCTGACCACCTGAGAATGCAGGCGTCTTTTCAAAAGTACTGTGACTCCTCTGTGTCCAAAACGATCAACTTTGCCGAGACGGCCAGTCGCGACGAAGTCTGGCAGGCGTTCGAGCAGGCATATAGGTTGGGCTGTAAAGGGGTGACCATTTACAGGGACAACTCGCGCCCGCACCAGGTTCTATCGAGCTTTTCGGGATCGACCGTGCGTGAGCCGTTGGTGGAAAAGCGACCAAAGATACTAAGTGGCGTCACCGAAAAGATCAGGACCGGCTACGGCAACCTATATGTCACAATTAACGTACATGACGGGCGGCCATTTGAGCTTTTCGCACAGATCGGCAAGTCCGGCTACACGACGATGGCCGACACCGAAGCGATCTGCAGGCTGGTGTCAATGGCCTTGAGGGCCCGTGTACCTGTGGACGATATTATGAAGCAGCTTCGTGGGATTGGCGGATCGAGTCCGGTTTTTACCGATGGGGGAAAGGTGGCATCGATCCCGGATGCTATTGCACAGGTACTGCACAGACACTTTGGGTCGGATATTCCGCGGTTGCCTGCGAAAATCAGCGAGAGCACCGAAATCTGCCCGGAGTGTGCACAGCCGATGAGATTTGATGCAGGTTGCTTTTCCTGTCAGGCCTGCGGTTATTCTACCTGTTGATTCTGTCGATACTACTTAGACGGGTAGTACTGTGCCTTAAAGCGAGAGAAATATGTCTGTTACAAATTACATACCGGTCGGTCTGACCTCACTGGTCAAAACCGGCGACACAGCCCTGCAACTGCAAACTGAATATGCCGGGCGTCCGTACCCACGGGTGACCACCACTATTCAATCCAATGGACAAGTATTGCACAAGGTCGAGCAAAAGCTGCCTGGACCGGTGCAGTCGCCGGATGATCAATCTCGTATTGAGGCTCTCATCCGTCGCCAGCATTCCGAAGTAACCAAAGTAATAGAATCCGGCGCTCAGACATGGTCAGCCGATCAGCCAGATTCGAAACCTGACCCTTCGCCGGCAGCAACCGATTCTTCGGCTCAGCCGGTACTTTTGTCTCCCTCCAAGCTGCTTCCTATTTGGGAGCGCCTGGACAATGTGCCTGGGGTTCAGCGAGTGTACCGACTGGATGCGGAGGGGAACTTTCGGGGAACTCAATCGGTGCGACAGTTCAAGAAGACATATCCGAAGATTTTCAAGAATCTCTCTGCCATCCTCGATCTCTTTCCAATGTGCACGGGCCCTCTTGGCGGTCGCAAGCGCGGTGTCTACGAGGTCGAGCCGCGCCGTCTCTACCTGCTGTCGTGCGGTACCGAATGTTTTTTTGTTGCGCTCGCCCCGGACAACTCAGTGGCCAGCTATGAGGCCGAGTTTAAGAGCCTTCTTCAGGCGGACGCCCCAATACCCCATCTGACCGGCTGGAATTAGCGAGTAAGGTTACCCGTAACCTACGTCACAAGATGCCTGGAAATGAATGTATTGAGGTGGCAAACGTGATAGCTATCGGCTCAAAAAAAACCGACCCAATCGGGCCGGTTCTATATTATCGGAGAGAGGTGTAATTTGAAAAAATCCTTCACATCAAGGACGTTAAAGGGTTTTTACAGCCACTCTCTGCATTTTGCATTCGCTGCCATCGAAAGATGGGTCACGGCGTTTGCGCAGCAGTAACGAGAAACAACCTTCATTTGCAAACTGTTAAAGATTTTCAAATTGTCTCTCTCCAGTTATCTGCTACTAATCTAGCAACAGGTTTGCTAAACATGCAAACTTTTTCTTGGAAAATCTTGCTGAAAATTTAGCTTGAGCGTATGTTCACGCCCAGGCAGTATGGATTCGGAAAGTGAGTACCGTGCACGCAGTAGGTCTGGATATAGTCCAAGTGGAGCGAATTGAGAGAAGCCTGATCCGGTTTGGCAAGCGTCTCGTCCGGCGTTTGCTGGGGCCGGCTGAGCAACAGCGCTGTGCGTCGACAGCAAATGCGGCAGAGTTCCTGGCCGGTCGGTTCGCGGCTAAAGAGGCGGTGATTAAAGGGTTGGGGCAATACACCAATCGTCGCCCCCGCTTTGCCCAGCTGCAAATCGTAAATGATGCAATGGGCCAGCCCCAACTACTTATCACCGATGAATTGCGGGCCATTCTGGGTGGTCATCGATGTCTAATTAGTATCACCCATGAAAAAACAATGGCTGCCGCTGTGGCGGTTTTTTCGGAGGAGACATGAGTCAGGATAGTATTCTGGATAGATTTCGCGAGTCCAATGCTCTGCTCACGGGGCACTTCAAGCTAACTTCGGGGCGACATAGCGACGTATACTACGAGAAATTTGCGCTGCTCAAGCAGCCGGTAATTTGCACGACAATATGCAAACGGATGGCCGACCATTTTGAGTCATCACAAGTCGATACGGTTGTCGGTCCAACGACCGGCGGAATCATCATTGCTTATGATGTTGCCCGTTATCTCAAGGTGGAGTCGATCTACGCCGAACCGGGCCCGTCGGGCCGGGAATTCAAGCGGGGGTTTACGCT
>JBHHVC010000165.1:0-6573 GCA_046754125.1 Candidatus Zixiibacteriota bacterium | reverse complement strand
ACAGGAGGCGCACCGATGGGATTGCACCACTCAGCAATGGGTGTCGGCGACTCAGCCCCGCCCGGGCGTCTTTGTTGGCGACGATTTTGCAGTCAATCAGGGAGCCGGATATTTCGTGAAAGTCGGTGGAGCGGCCCAGTGGTGTATCGGCACTTGCGACACGCTGCCGACTGACATCCCCGACCTGCTGGTGACGCAATACGATATCGTTTTTCAGCCCAATCCTGCGCTAATCAACACCGAGGTAACGCTGGCTTTGAATGTCAAAAATATTGGGGCTGACACTGCCTTCAATCCGACCATTGCTTTCTACAATGGCGATCCGGACTTCGGAGGGACTCTGTTGGCGTTTGGACCGCTTCCGGTTGATATTCCGCCGGGCGGGCAGTCCAACTTTTGGAGCTTCGGAGTAACATTTGCCATTCCAGGCGTATACCAGATTTATGGCGTAGCCGACCACTCTGACCAGATCACCGAGCTGGACGAAACCAACAACTCGACATTTGCAACTCTTACCATCACAGGAGCAGCAGTGGCCACACCTGATGATACTCGTAAGGGTCTGCCTGCTACTCTTGCTGCCATTGCTACTAATGAGAGAAGTGACGGTCCCGTCCAATTCCGTTACCTGCCAGACATAACACCGGCGCCGCTTGTGCTCGACAATCGTGGCAGCCGCGAGAACATACGCCCGGCATTGTCCAAGCCGGGTTCACATCATTCCTTAGCGGCAGCAGCAACCATTTCACAAGTCACAGCCTCCAACCAATCATCTGCCTCGGCAACGATAACGTGGGTAACGCAAGAGGTTGTCGACGGCTGTGTTCGCTACGGCATAGCACCCGGTGCGCTCAATGATACAGTCTGTTCGTTGGAACCGGACGGCTACGTTCATGTTGTACAAATCACCGGGCTGGCTCCTGCTGCAACATACTTCTACGAGGTAGTTTCGGATTCAACAGTCGATAACAACAGTGGGGCTGCTTATCAGTTTGCGACAGCAGCCGTTGGGGCCGGTCTGCCCTATGTTGTCTACGGCGCTGTCCTGCAACCCGACGGCCTCACTCCAGCATTCAGTGCTCTCGTTACTGCCACGGTGACATCAGGGGGTGCTGCTTCACATCCGTTGTCGGTACTGACATCGGTGACGGGCACATGGTCGCTCAATTTAGGTAATCTCAAAGACCCGTTGACCGGAAACCCGCTGGCCTATCAGCCGGGAGATTCGATCACTATCGCTGTCGAGTCCGGCCCCGACGGGAGCGGATTTGACACCGCCTTGGTGGCTGGCATTTCACCGCAGGATGCAGATACCGTTGTTCTCGCGGGCGGTAGTTGCTGTGACGGTATCCGAGGAGATGTAAACTTCGACGGTCTGGCCGAAGCCGATATTGTCGATCTCAGCTTCCTCGTCGATTTTCTCTGGCAGGGTGGCGCCGATCCAGCATGTCTGGACGAGGCTAATCTCGATGGAAGTGGAGACGATGTCGTCGATATCGTCGATCTTACTTATCTCGTTGACTTCCTCTGGCAGGGCGGCCCGCCACCACCTTCGTGCCCGTAGGCTGAATCTGGCCTGCCGCAGACAGAACGATATACTCCTATCGCTATTTCAGCGCTTGAAGTATGTGTCTATAGATCCCATGCCGACTTCCAGATTCATCACTATGCGATCCTTCGCGGACCTAAAATCCTCGGACTCAAAGACACCGTCATCGATTTCATCCAAATCGTCGTTGTGAAAATCAATCGACGAAAGAAAGCCACTTCCGTTGGTTTCGATATGAACCGGTAGATTGCGAGGCAGAATAATCTCGGCTGATCCCAGCCCGATCTCGATATTGATTTCCGACTCGCCGCTGTACTCGCCACGAAAATCCAGTTCAAATGCTCCCACGCCTCCGCTGAATTCCATCATATCGAAATTGGCGTTACCAAGTGAATACATTTCCAGCGAACTGGCGCCTGCCTCAATGTTGAGTCGCTTGAGCCGCTCCGGATTGGGAGCAGAGAAATCAATCTGGCCTGATGCTGCACCTGCTTCAATTTCAAGGCGCTCAAGTGGTATTCCACCCAAGTCGATAATGGCCTCACAAGCGCCGAACTGCAGCTCGAGGCTGGTCGTGTATTCAGATGATAGGGCGATGTCCATCTGGTTGTCCAAACTGCCGATATGAGACTTGCGGCCATGCTCTGTCGCTAGATGGAGCAGGCCAGTGTGATCCTCTATCTCGTAGTCGATCTCGTACTCAATATGCCGGGGATCGTACTCCAAGTCAATTACTGCCGCGTCGTGGATATCGTCCGAATAGATTCGCAACTCACCGGCTCCAAACTCAATCTCGACATCAAGCTCTTTTGCCCCTTCCGACTTGACATGTCGCGTTTCCTTTTTTATCCGTCCGGCCTGTGCTGTAAGCGCGAGGAGACACACTGATGCGAAGACAAGAGTGAAATAGCGATTCATTTCGATATCCTCCCTGAGGAACAGGTTCAGTCGTTCTGATCAGGTATACGGGACTAGCCGCCAGGAGTTTCACCGCTTCCGGACGACGGGGAAAGCGGTGTCGTACCCGGGGGCATGGGAGGAATTGGCGGAGGAGCCGGGGCAGGCATCTTTCCTTTTTCTGCCTCTTTGTCGCGCCAGGCGACATATTCACGATAGCCAAAACGGGTTAGCACGGCCACGCCAATGCCCACACAGAGAGGATAACACGAAACAACAATTGACAATACCAGAAAGGCTATGCCCAATCCGTTGCTGACAGAGTCGGCAGATCCCAGCAGAGCGGCCGTTATTATCCACAGTGACATGAACAACGCTACCCCTACGGTCGTTTGAAGCATCGGACTCCAGGCATTACTCGCAAGACGTTGTTCAGTTATTCTTCCTATGCGGCAGCCAAAAGAGATGACCCCCAGGATCACTGCAAATACGTAGGCGACAGGAATAAATGGAACAATCATAATACCGACAATGGTGATGACAACCAACACTATGACAAGCGGAAGACCGAACAGCCAGAGCAGCCCGATGAAAAAACTGCGGGCGGGATATCGTCGTTCACAATCGGCGACAGCCTGTAGCTGTTTCGGCATGAACGAAACAACTATGAATCCGCAAAGCAACAGGAAGACGGTTAACACCGACATTGCGACAACACCGTCGACCGAAGAGGCCGGATTGAAGTCATCGAAGTCGATGGGAGTCTCAATTCTTTCGATTCGCCCCAACACCCTGCCACCGTCCCGAACTACAACCTTTGGCGCCATGACGTTCCCATCGACCCTTCCGGTTGATACGACAATGACCCGCTTGTACAGTGACTTGACGTTGCCTGTCACCCAGCCCTTGATCGTTACCCTGCCGCGCGTTGTTATATCGCCCCGAACAACTTCGTCATAGCCGACAGTAATAGCCCGAGTGCCCCACTGTTCTACCTGCCTGAGTTCGGTGCACCGTTCCTCCACCGATTCGAAATCCCAGTCCTGATTGCGACCGATTCCAACCACTTCATCATCCGGGGCCATGGAGCCCTGCACAAATCGGTCCTGCTCGAAGTCATAATACCAGTCAAATCCGTCAGTGTCGACAGCGACGACGCCTTTGTCGGTAAGGATGATCTCCGAAAAAACAGGCAGGTCCTGAGCCTGCTCCAGTGAGTCAAAGAAATCAGGTTGTTGCGCCCTCTGAGCCGAAAGCGAACAGCACAGCAAACAGAAAAAAAGTGCAACGAGGATGATACAAGGCATCCGCTTCATACATACATCCAATGTATAGGCGCACCGTTTAGTACGGCGCGACAGTTACATCGCCGGAACGCGAAACCAGTTCGATTCTGGGACCGCCCCGGCCAAATTCGCCGACCAGTCTTTCGCGGGACAACGACTTTACGGCCACTGCCATTTTTGTAGCGATCTCGCCCGATCGTGACTCTATTCGGAGGAGTCCCGAAGCGGCCTCAGGCACAAGAAACCTGATCTCGCCGCTCTCAGTCTCGACGAAATAGTCTTTCGGGCTGTCCAGTTCTGTCTGAACCGTTACATCACCCGACTCCGACAGCAAGTCGATAGCACCCCGCACCTGCCGGATTTCGATACGAGCGGCACTTGCCTTAACTCGGATATCCCCTTCTATCCATCGAAGGTCTATCTCTCCTGAGGGTTGCCTGACAGTGACAGGACCAAAAACAAACTCTGCGCGGGTGATTCCCGATGAGTTTTGAATAAACAACTCGCCTTCTATGTTTTCAACCAGGATGTCGGCCGAGATAGCGTCGATCTTCACACCGCAGTTCAAAGGGACCGCAACATGGTATTCGACACGACCGTAAGACCCCGAACCGGATCCAAATCCAAATACCTTCTGCCAAAACGAGCGGCTGCGGTTGAACATCTTCAGGTAATTGGTGCGGATTTCAATTGTCCGATCCAGTTGCCGCACCTTGATTTCAATATGGTCAGCAACCTCCTCGGCTTCTTCGTAATGACTACCGCGAACTACTTTCACGGCATCAATGACAACCCGATCCTCCTCCGTACCCGTTACAACGACGGATCCGGAGGTAAGTTGCAGATCCAGTTTTGCCGGGCCGGTAATATCAACTGTTCTGTGATAGTCAAACCTGAATTCCTCGGCCATAACACCATCTGATCCCGGGCATAAAGCGGCAAGGACCATGACAATCGCCACTACCGTAGTTCTCTTAATTGTTCTCATCTCTTCCTTAAGCGATTTTACAACATTGACTTAAGCTTCTTCTTAAGCAGCTCTCTCGCTCGGAATATCCGCGCCTTCACTGTACCCACTGGTATATCCAATAGGTCGGCTATTTCTTCATAGGATTTATCGTCCTTGTGGCGGAAGACAATAACCGCTCGGTACTTGTCCGGCAACGACTGAATTGCCCGCTCGATACTGACAGACTGCTCCTTGCGGACCAGATCCCTCTCGGGATGGAAAGAGTAATCGGGAACCTCGATCTCCTTGCTGCCGTCCCTGGTCTCAAATTCGCGATCCAGGGATAGTGCCTTGATCCTCTTCTTACGAAGGTGGTCGATCGAACTATTGGCAGCAATCTTGTACAGCCAGGTAGAGAACTTGTAGTCCGACCGGTACGAGGCCAGCGATGCAAAAGCCTTCATAAATGTTTCCTGAACCAGGTCATTGGCCGTTTCTTCATTGCGGACGATCTTGAAAACAATGTAGTAAACCGAAGATTTATGCCTGTCCATCAAGTGCCGGAAGGCTCGTTGCGAGCCGCCAAGTGCCTGTCCAATCAATGCCAGGTCGTTATCATTCACCTAAGCTATCTATCCTGAAATACGGTTTATTCACGGCTCTGTTTCGACAGGGCTAATGATAAATGACCTGAAGAATGGGTACAAGAGAAAAAGACCTCTACCGATATCCTCCCAATAGATCGCAAGTATTCGTAATTCGATTATCCTGATTCGGGCTGTAGTCTGAATGCTATTCATGCAAACTATATTGGGTGGTGTCAAGGATTACACATTTTTTCAGCGAATTCAGCGAAAACCGACATGAATTGGTCAGCAATCCGGAATCTATGTCGTTATAGGTAGAAGAAATCGAAAGGGACAAGAAGCATGTTGTACGACTACCCGGAATACTATGAGATTGCCTTCGGGTTTCGGGATTTCGCCAGAGAGGCTGGCTTTCTTCACGACTGTATTAGTCGATACTCGGAGATACCGGTTCGCGATGTATTTGAAGTTGCTTGCGGACCTGCACCTCACTGCGATGAATTGACTCGCAGGGGTTACCGTTATACCGGACTGGATATCAATCGAAATATGGTCGACTTTGCAGCATACAAATGGCGATTACTAAGCCCAAGGCCGGAATTTGTTGAAGGGGATATGGTACGGTTCGGATACAGCCGTAAAATAGACTTTGCTTTCGTTATGCTGGGATCACTCTACTTCAACACACAAAAGGAGATGCATCTCCATTTCGATTCTCTATCAAACATTCTGAATCCGGGCGGATTGTATTTTCTTGACTGGTGCGTGCAGTTCTCCGACCCTATGGCACAGGGCACAAGCAACAGTTTTGCAATCGAAAAGGACGGTATAGCCGTCCGTTCTGAGTTTAATATACGTCTCGTCGATTCAATTCAGCAAATGTACGAAGAGGTGTGGCGCGTCAAGGTTGACGACGGTGGTCGTCACAAAGAATTTGAAATGGTTGAGCGCAATCGCGCTATCCTCCCGGCGGAGTTTATGCGGTTTGTCGAACAACGCAGAGATTTCGACTTTGTCGGCTGGTGGGCCGACTGGGACTTTGGAAAACCGATAGGCGTCGAAACTGATGCCGTCAGACCGGTTGTGCTGTTACGTCGGACAGCATACTGATCGCTCTCTTGCCGCTAGGCTCGGCATGACATCTCGCCAAAAACCGACAAAGCAAACGGGGCACCTCGGAAGGATGCCCCGCAGCCAGAATCATCATGGGACAAGAATCGTTCAACGCTTCGTGTAAGTAGATTTCCCGGTGATCCAGAACGACTTGCCACCGTCCTGAGACATTTCCATCTTCCAGTCGAATGA
>JBHHVC010000164.1:0-6599 GCA_046754125.1 Candidatus Zixiibacteriota bacterium | reverse complement strand
GGGATCGAAGTCGGACTCGCCGTTGCAAGACTATGAGAAAACGCGAACGATGTCGTGAGTGTACTGTTAGGAGCGATATGACGACACTGATAGAGCCTAGCAAGTCATTAGGATATTCACCTATCTACCTCGACCTCGTGGCCGGGTTGGATTCGGCGACACGCTTCTATGTGTCACGAGATATCGAACATGTGGCAAGCCAGCTTGACCGTCGCGACTATCACCGCGATCGTATTGCAGATATTCTGCTACGGCAAAACCGCATATTTGGCTCATCGCAAAAGGCTCTCTCACATATTGAACGGCTGCGGGATCAACGCGCTGTCTGTGTAATCTCAGGACAGCAAGCGGTTTTGTTTGGCGGCCCGATGCTGGTGATGACCAAGATAATGGCAGTGGTCAAGGCGGCTGATAGCTACGAGCAGCACTTGAAACGTCCGGTAATTCCGATGTTCTGGATTGCCGGAGACGATCATGACTTTGAGGAAGCTAATCACGCCTGGCTGCTTGATAGATCGGCGGAACCGGTGAAACTGCAATACTCAACTCCACCGACGACAAGACTGTCGACTTCGGAGATTTACTTCGAGGATAGTGTGGAGTTAGTTCGGGTGAAAGAACAGCTTGCCGAGGTGATGGGTACGACGGATTTCACGGATGATCTCTATCGGCTGGTGGACGGTGCTTATGGCACTGGAGAAACATTTGTATCTGCCTTCGGGAAGTTGATGGCGAGGTTGACCGCTGATCTTGGTGTTGTCTTTTTCTCTCCCGGCGACGCTGAGGCTAAGGAACTGGCCCGACCGCTTTTTTACGAGATTCTGTTGAAGCAGGATGCAATGCACGACACTTTGAAGAGCACGAACAAGGCAATTCTCCAGCGAGGCTATCATACGCAGGTTGAGAAAAAGGACGACGCCACTCATCTCTTTGTCAATCGAAACGGTCGCAAGGCTGTTATGCACGAGGGGGACGGGTTTGCCATCGGTGACGATCGGATAAGCCTGGACGAGTTGAAGCGGATTATCGATGAGGAACCGGCATCTGTTTCGCCGGACGTGATGACTCGCCCGATTTTGCAATCGTATCTATTCCCCGTTGTGTCGCAAAAGGGGGGACCGGCTGAGATTGCATATCTGGCTCAAATCAATCCGCTATTTGATTTGTTCGACGTGGTGCCGCCGTATCATTGTCCGAGGCCGAGCGCTACTTTTGTGGAGAAACGATACGAGCAGCTAATGGACGATTACGGCATCTCGCATCAGGACGTGAACGGTGATATCGAACAGGTAATCAACCGTGTACTGGCGCGGACATTTCCCAAGGACCTCGAACACGACTTTGAGGCGCTGCGCTCCGACGTCGAAGATCATTTTGAACGATTCATTGCTGAGTCGCTCCAATTCGATCCATCGCTGCAAAAGTTCGCGAAGCAGACTTTTGGCAAAGTCGATTTTGCCCTGAAAGCGTTCGAGGGGAAAGTGTTTACTTCGCATAAGAAGAAATCGCAGCAAACACGAGATCGGATATATCGACTCTGGCACACGCTCTATGCCAATCGGGCGTTGCAGGAGCGATCGGTGAACGTGATCTATTTCCTCTCTCGTTATGGGATGCCATTTCTTTCATTTGCGTACGATAGCCTCGACCATGAAGAGACGGCGCATCAACTGATAATGCTGTCCGAGATGGATGGCTGATATGGTTATTGGTATCACCTGCTATCCTGCTGCGGGAGGTTCTGGTATTGTCGCCACCGAATTGGGGCAGCAGTTGGCCGCGCGCGGGCATCAAGTACACTTTGTGTCCTATGCCATGCCGTTTCGACTTGATAAATATCATGCCAACATCCAGTATCATGGTGTGGAGACAACAGCGTATCCGCTTTTCAAATATCCCCCGTACACTTTGACACTTGCCGCACGCATGGCCGAGGTTGCGCGAACGCACGGTCTTGACATAATGCACGTGCATTATGCGATTCCACATGCGGCGTGCGCCTTTCTGGCTAAACAGCTACTGTTAGAACATGGGAACGGGTCGCAGCCTAAGATTATTACTACGCTGCACGGTACTGACATCACTCTGGTCGGCTCGGACCCGTCATTTTTTGATATTACTCGTTTTTCGATCATGTCGTCCGACGGGGTAACTGCGGTGTCGTCGTATCTTGCCAACGAGACAAAAGAGGTGTTTGGAATTGAGCGGGAAATTCGCGTGGTTCACAATTTTTTCGACCAGAAGCGGTTTCGTCCCGGTGGAACAGAGTGTTGCAAGCAGGAATTTGTCAGGGACGGTGAGTTTCTGATTATGCACGTGTCCAATTTCCGGCCAGTCAAACGCACTATGGATGTGATAGATATATTCGAGAAGATATCTGCCGCCTTGCCGGCGCGCCTTATTCTGATAGGGGAAGGTCCCGAGACAATTCTGGCCCGGCGACAGGTGAAAAAGCGCGGGCTGGGCGAGCGTGTCATGTTTCTTGGCAGCCAGTCTCGTGTTGAAGCGGTTCTTCCGTGCGCGGATCTGTTCCTGATTCCTTCGGAGGAGGAGTCGTTCGGATTGTCGGCGCTTGAAGCTCTGGCCTGCGGCGTGCCTGTGATTGGAACGTCCGGGACCGGGCTAGTCGAGGTAGTGGAAGATTTTCGCAGCGGATTCCTGCTGCCGGTAGGGGACACTTCCTCGATGGCTCGGGCAGCGATTTCTCTGCTCAAGGACACGAGTCGGCTGGCAGAGTTCAAGAGTTATGCAGCGCAGTCGGCACTCGATCGGTTCAGTGACGAGCGGATGGTGGGCGAGTATGAACGATACTACGAGGAAGTGTTAGGTGGGTGATAAGGTGCAGTTGGATGTTCTGGCTATTGCTGCTCATCCGGATGACGTCGAGATCACTTGCGGCGGTATGATGATCAAGTTGGGCGGACTGGGTCGCAAGACAGGTGTTCTCGACCTGACGCGAGGAGAGATGGGCACGCAGGGAGATGCGACGATTCGTGATTCCGAGGCGAGTGCGGCAGCGGATGCGATGGGGCTGACTTTTCGCGAGAGTTTGTCCCTGCCCGATTCAGCGATAGAATATGCTCAGAGTAACAAACTCAAGATCGCTCAGGTAATTCGCAATACCAAACCGGAGTTGGTGGTTTTACCGCATTGGGAACAGCGTCATCCCGATCATCTGGCATGCAGCCGGCTTGGCTACGATGCCTGCTTTCTAGCGGGTCTGAAAAAGGTCGATCTGGGCGGTGAGCCATTCAGGCCGCGCAAGATCATTTATGCATCATACTTTCGCAATACCGATTACTCCTTCTTTGTCGATATCTCTGATGTGTTCGAGCAAAAGGTCAAGGCGGTGGCGGCCTATCAGTCGCAATTTGGGGAGAAGCCGGGTGTAAAAGATATAGTTAAGGCGGGGTTGAACCTGTACGATCTGGTCTCTTCGGGAGGCAAGAGTATATTTCAGCCGGGCATTAATATCTTTGACCTTATTCACACGAGAGCGCGGCAGTTTGGTCAAGTGGTGGGTGTTCAGTATGCAGAAGCGTTTACTATCAAGGAACAGATTCTTGTCGATGATCCGCAGAAGATGCCGGTTCAGTCGATCTGATCGGTCACCTGCCCATATGTGCTGACTTTAGTCAACAGAGACCACAAACAGGTGTCCCCATCCGGCGTTCTGCCTCTGGCTTCACTCTGGGTGGGCTACCGGATGATCGGTCTTTTTGCCATATTGGTCTACCGATACCGTCGAGATAATAGAAAAGGGACCAACGTTGTTGGTCCCTTTTCACGCATAGTATATGTCAAATAAGAAACGGTTATTTGAGTAAGAGCATCTTTTTGGCTATTGAGTAATTGTCTGTTTCGAGTCGATAAAAGTACATTCCGCTGGCTACCGTGTTACCCTCTATATCTGTGCCATCCCAATCTATGGCGTATGATCCGGCTGATTGAGTTTCGCTGATGAGAGTGTTGACCGTCCTGCCCAGCAGGTCGTACACTTTGAGCACGACAAAGGCGCGATTGGGCAGGCTGTATTCGATGGTAGTCGATGGATTGAATGGATTGGGGTAGTTGTCCGAAACTGTAAATCCATCGGGCGTAGCACCGTCGATTATGCGAATATCGGTCGGCAGGGCCGGTTGGTACCGAATTTCCAGAACCGATTGGCGCAGTAAGAAAGGATCGTCATCTGAGGACAATCGAACCTCGAGAAGGCCGTCCGACAAGGATGACTGAGTGACAGAGATTGAATCGTCCGGGTCCGGACCGACTATAAACAACCGCTCGTGGAACTCGCCTATGTCAACGGAATCCAATGTCAGGGTAATGTGTTCTGCATTCTTAGTGCAGTGATGACCATTGTCCTCGTCGTCGTGGTGCTTGCCTTTTCCGCCCTTGTGTTTGTCGCCGTGTTTTTTGTGATGGCCGTCGCGGCCCCCGTGACCGTCGCCATGACCATCGTGGTCTTCAATATCTGTGCAGATGACGAATTCCAGGTGAGCAGAGAGTATCATGCCGTTCGGTAGGATAGGAGGTTCGATGTCGTCAATAGAATGCCAGAAGTTCAGAAAAGTGGTTGGACTCAACTCGCCGAAGCCTGCGCTAATGGTGTCGCTCCACCAGATATTGCCATCATCATCCGGTGACCATGTTTGTCGGACAATGCCGTCCTGGTCGATTGTTTCCCTGTAGGCCATTTCGAAGGCGCTGGCAGTGCTGACGAGCAGGGCGAACATCGTCGGGACGTACAGCACGCGTATCAGTGTTTTCATAATATGGTAACCTCTATTGTTCATGTCGCGTTATGACAATCTGCAAATGGCGGGCCAATCGAGCAACCAAAGTACTTCGTTGCGGGACAAGGAGTTATTTGTGCGTTGCTGGCAACTGTGCAGATGGTTTCATGTAAAGTAGTGCGTTCTTGCTGATCGAGAGGCTTCCCCTTCTTGTTGATCGGGCGCAGTTCCGGGGCCATATTTGGCTGTGGCGGAATTCGGAACATTGCAAGCGACTGACGAATCGGCTGAGGATTTGGCTGTCGGCACCCGGGCTACCTGGATCGGGGTTGGTGTAAATGTAGTTTTGATGGCGTCCAAACTATTTGCCGGTGCGTTGGCCGGAAGTCAAGCGCTCATTGCCGACGGTCTCCATTCGTTGTCCGATCTTTTTAGTGATGCCGTTGTCCTGTTTGGCTTCAGGTGGGGTCGCAAGCACGAGGATGAGGATCATCTGTACGGTCACGCCCGGATCGAGACGATTTCGACCATGATTGTAGGGCTGGTTCTGATAATTGTCGGCTTTGGAATAGCGTACAACGCAATAGGCAGCATTTACCGGCACCAACCGTCGCACCCGGGACTGCTTGCCGTCTGGGTGTCGGCGGCAAGTATTATTTCCAAGGAATGGCTGTTCTGGTACACTCTGCGAATCGGGCGACGGCTCAAAAGTCTGGCCCTGATCGGGAATGCCTGGCACCATCGGTCTGATGCGCTCAGCTCGGTGGCTGTTCTGGTCGGGGTAGTGGCCGCGCGGATCGATCCCGCCTGGCAAATGGCCGATTCTTATGCGGCACTAGTGGTAACGTTCTTTGTGGGCAAGGTCGGTTTTTCGCTGATCTGGTCGGCGCTCAGGGAATTGTCTGACGCTGCTCCCGACCGCGAGGTGCTGGAACAGATTGCAGAGACTGCGAGTGAAGTCGATGGCGTATTGGATGTGCACGATATGCGTGCCCGCTACTCCGGCAGTACGATATTTGTGGAAATGCATATAGTAGTCGATGGGGATCAGTCTGTTCGCGCGGGGCACGATATTGCGCGAAGGGTCAAACGTGGATTGCTCGATTCATTCGTATCGATAACTCACGTTATTATCCATGTCGACCCGGAGGAAGGCTGAGTTTGGGATGGCTGGGGAGAACTTTAGTAATAAACGGAAGGGGTGGGAATCGAACCCACCGGGGACAATGCGATTGCCCCCCTCACGGCTTTGAAGGCCGGGACCGCCACCAGACGGCATCCGCTTCCGTGTAGAGTATACTATTGTGGATTCAGGTTGTAAACCCCGGGGGGGCTGGAGGTCTGTTGTACACGAATGGGAAGGAAGAATCCCACCCAGAGGGCGGGGAACTGGGCGATATCAAGTATGGGTTTAGTACTTCTTGATTTCACCGTACAAATTGCAATACTTCGACGCGCCATACAAGTCTGGAAATAGAGACAAATGATTTATGTTCATCCTATTCAGAGTTCTTAAGACAAGAGTACGGTCTGAGTTCGGTATTAACAGTTTCCTTAGAGTATAATATTTTGAGTCTCCCTCGAAATTCTTCAACTCCCAATCATCCAAGTTTATTCCATCTGGTGCCCTACTAAATAACCCGCTTTGATTGACTAATCTCTGGTTTTCATCAGACTTTGGTCGAATGAACTCTACGTCGTTCCGAACTGTGGGAGAAGGAAGTGGGGGTGATGAACTACGTCCCTTCTTCTCATATTCTTTCATCGCTGCTGCATCTTTTTTCGCATTATGAATTATTACTCGGCACGCATTTTCAATGGCCTTTTTCTCAATAACAGGGCGATCAATCGCAAATACAGCAC
>JBHHVC010000163.1:0-6632 GCA_046754125.1 Candidatus Zixiibacteriota bacterium | reverse complement strand
CGGGATGGTCTATGCATCCAACAAAGATGGCTTCTTATTCATGTTGAAACCGGACACATTTGTGGTGGCCGACACCCTGATCGGCCAGAATACTGCCGGCCAGCCGGGCGAACAGGTGTCGGTTCTGATATACGCCAGCAATCAGGAAGTGCTGCGCACCTTGATTATCCCTATACAGTGGTCTGGGCCGCTCAATATGTTGATCGACTCTGTATCGACTACCGGATTGCGAACGGACTACTTTGAAACAAAACAGTACGTCGCCTGGGATCAGGTCAATATGCGTATCGGCTACTCTATGACATCGTCACAAAACGGTACATCGCCCGACCTCCCCCCCGGCAACGGTCCGGTGCTCAGGGTTCACTTCACTATTCCGTCGGGAGCATCGGGGGGGGCCAATCCGGTTTGGTTCGATTCCTTTGGTGGTACTGCGGCATCGTTCGGGACCTACTGCAATGTCTATACGCCGCAGTTGCGGGCTGGCTCTGTGTCACTGGGCGACCCGTCCTGTTGCATTGGAATCCGCGGGAATGTCGATTCGGATCCGGGAGAGAGCGTCGATATTGTAGACCTGACCTTTCTCTCCGAATTCCTGTTTGGCAGCGGCAACGCTCCGTTATGCACTGAGGAAGCGAATGTCGACGGTGACCCGACCCAGTCGGTCGACATTGTAGACCTTACCTACCTGGTCAACTACTTGTTTGACGGAGGCCCTTTGCCGGTCGCCTGTCCCATCCTGTAATCAGCCGCATAATTGCTCTGCAAGTTCGACCACATGGGGAAAAGGGGCCTCGATCTCGTTTAATATCGCCTTCGCAATGTCGCGAATCACCTCATTCAAGCAGGTCGGACTTCAGGATTGAATTGACCCATCGACGAACATCATTTCGTTTGATATCAGAACGCATGGCACGCATCCGTCTTCTCCGTTCATCCTCCGGCATAATATATGCGGCATAGATGGCATCGGCGGTGCTTTCGATATCGTACGGGTTGACAATTATGGCCCCCTTGGCCAGTTGTCTCGCCGCACCGGCAAACTCTGACAAGATCAAAACACCCTGATTATCAACCGAGGCCGCACAGTACTCTTTGGCCACAAGGTTCATCCCGTCACGCAGGGGAGTGATCAGGCCGATCTCGCATGCTCGGTAATGTCCGAGCAACTGAACGCGATCAAGTTCGCGATACAGGTAGTGAATCGGTATCCAGCCGTGTTTGGAAAAACGTCCGTTGATCCGCCCACTCATACCATCCAATTGAGTCTTGAGGTCCTGGTATTCGGCGACGTCTATCCGACTGGGCACGACTATCTGAATCAATGCTATTTTGCCATGAGTGTCCGGGTATTTCTCCAGCAGACGCTCGAAGGCGGAAAACCGTTCGGGTATTCCCTTTGTGTAATCCAGTCTGTCCAGGCCCAGCACCATCTTACGACTTCTCTGGTTTTCGTGAAGATACCAGGCCGCGTCGGCCACGCGACTATCATTGGCCTGTTCGTTGAACTCCTCGAAATCAATACTAATTGGATAATGCCCAAGTCGCATCTGGTGGCCATTATGCTTGATGATAGAGTGACGCCGGAAGTTCTGCCGCGTAGAATCCGGAAGGAACCACTTTATGCACTGGATGAAATTGCGACGGTCCTGTGCCGTCTGCACTCCGACATGTTCGTACTCTAGCAGCGCCTCAATCAACTCTTGATTTGCCGGCATGCGTCGAAACAGATCGAGCGACGGGAAAGGAATATGGAGAAAGAAACTGAGTTGCTGAGTCAGGCCTATTTCGCGCAGGAACTTGCCAACCAGTATCAACTGGTAATCGTGAACCCAGATGAAATCTGAATCACTGGTATGTGCCGCAACAGTTTCGGCGAACCGACGATTGACTTCAATGTACTTGTGCCAGTCGGCGCTGCTGAAGCTGAATTGTCCCAGCAGATCGTGAAACAAAGGCCAGATAGACTTATTGGCAAAACCGCGGTAGTATCTGGCTATTTCGTCGTCAGACAACTCGACCGGCTCCAGCCTGTAATCCATGCCCTCACTTTCAAGCAACAGCTGCCGCGCGGGAGCTTCCCTGGAGCAGCCGGGCCAGCCGATCCACAATCCGTGCATTTTCTTCATGGTAGGGGCCAGCGCAGTGACCAACCCTCCCGGACTTGGCTTGATCGCCCAACCCTGACCGCTGTCATAGACAGCAACGGGCAGTCGATTGGATACGATTATCAATCGTTGGGGCGGTGACGTCATCAGATCCCTTCACTTCCTGAGATTATCGGAAGCGGAACATTTGATCACTCTCGAAAAAGCACCAGGCTTTCTCCAAATCAATGGGTAAATATGTCAGAGGGCGCTCGTGTCCGCAACCGTTTAACAGTCGGCTTGATTGCTACGTCTACCCGCTTATACTGGTAATGATGGCCACGAGCGGTCGGGTAGTGCGCTGATGGACAGGTTATCTCAACGACTGCTTTTGAGCCATCTATCCAGGAAGTCAAGCAGGTCGTTAGGCGGCTCAAGTAGAATGTCTGCCAAGGTAGTGCGTAATGAGGACCGTACCATCGCCTTCAAGCCTTGTTCTCCGACAGCTTCAAAGGCGTCTTCATCGGTCAGGTCATCCCCAAGGTAGGCCAGTGGCGTGCCAGGCTCTGACACCCTGATCAGCCACTCGACTGCCCGTGCCTTAGTGATATCGGATGGTCGCAATTCTATACCACCGTCAAACTCATGCAGCATAAGCTGACACTCCCGTGCGCAGTCTGCCCACTGTGACACAACTCGCTGGCGAATATCATCGGCTTGTTCGGTCTCTTTGCCCCGCCAGTGAAAAGCGAGGCCAAGCGGTTTCAATTCGCAATATGGCGTAAGGTTCTCGCGTTCAGTCCAGCGGCGAGCGTCATCTATGGCTTCTTTCTGTCTGTCTGAAAGGGTTACAAAGGTCGAATCTCCAGCCGGCAGGAAATGTTCGCCACCGTGACAGCCAAACATTTCGGGAGGCGAGGAAAGTCCGAGCAGAGGAACGAGATCGGCAGACTGTCGTCCGCTCACAATAACGAGCTGTGTGCGGTCGTTATGCATGAGTTTATCGAGGCGTTCGCGCACTCCGGGATAGGGGAACGCTCTCGCACGATCGGGATTGAAAGGCGCCAGAGTGCCGTCATAGTCGAGCATCAGGATGTTGGCGGGTGCGGTTTGAATTTTCTCGAAAAGAGCGTCAGGAGAAATGCCCGGCTTGAGAACTTGCATAGTCAGGCGCTATTGGCCATCAAGTGATTCGACAGGCCACGACGAATCCCCAGCATGAGCGTCAAATATTCGCGCAAATGTCGATCGAGAAGAAAATACTGTCGAACGAATTCCCGCGCCTTTATACCCATCTTCTCGGCCCTCGCTCGGTTTCGAAGCAACTCCTGAGTTTTCAGTGCGGCCCCTTCAGGCGAATTGACCAGATAGCCGGTATGGTGATTGTGTACCTGCAGTCGTATTCCGCCAACATTTCCGCCTATCACCGGCTTGCCCTTCCACATGCCTTCGGTAACAGTCAGGCCGAATCCCTCCTGAGTAGACTTCTGTATGACCACTGTCGATGCTCGCTGAAGGGCGTTGATTGTGCGGTGGGCGTCGCTTGGGAGCATGAGTACATGAATATGTTCATCGCCGTCAGCCTCATCACGAACCTCTTCTAAGACGGCAGCGCCTTCGGGATCGTCGGTCGCTCCTCCGCCGGCCAGCACCAGTTTTGCCTCTACCGATTTGCTTAGCAGCCGAAAGGCCTTGATCACTCCCACCGGATCTTTGAAACGGTCGAATCGCGAAATCTGTGTAAGCAACGGCAGGCCGTTGGAAATACCTAACTGGGCCAGAGTGTTGGATATCTCGTTCTTGTTCAATTCACAGTTCTTGTCGCTTAGCGGGTCGATACTGGGAGCAATTATGAACTGCGGATGGGGCAGCGACTGCGCAAAATCGGGCATGGAAAAGATCGATGCATCATAGTCGGAGACCATCGAACGGATGTAGGACCATACTTTTCGATAGGGGTGACTGGCATCGATATGACAGCGCCAGATCCATTTTCCCTTGCGCTCAGGGCAGAGCCCCAAAAGACGTGCCGGTTGGGGGTCATGGATGAACACGAAGTCAGCTTCACTGAGTATTGGTCGCAGTCTCTCGGCGTTTTCTTCGAGCGTTGATTCGTATGCCGCTACCATTGAACGGGTAAGTTGCACCTTCGTTCCCTGCAGACCATTGTGAAACGACTTAGTTGTGTGAAAATACTTCTGGTTGCCCTCTACAACTTCCCAACTGGTGTCCAGTCCGAGATCGTTCATCAGTGATACCAGCCAGTCAAGAATCTCTGCCACTCCTCCCCCCACCCGGGTTGAATTGACATGAACAACTCGCGCACCGGAGAGTTCTCGCGCCAGTTGCCTGAGTTGAGAAATCGCATTCTCTCCGACAACAGATTCGTAGTCGTTGAGCTTTCTATCCACTGACTAACTCCCTTCGAGCGCCGTACAAAGTGCTTGATAGCGCGGCCCGAAGTTCGGTAAGGCTCATAAAATAGAAATCAATACTCTGCAGCGACTGGATAAGCTGCTCGGTGCCGCCTCCGAACCCCCTGAGCCAGAGAGTGAAATCGTCGGTCTGCTCGGCAGTACGGCGACGGGCTTCAATGTAGTGATAATACAGGGCACCGTGACTCATTCGTCCAATAGCGTAAATCAGATCTGACGGTGTACAAAGCTCCATATCGGTTTCAAATACAACCGTGACCGCGCGCATGAATCGGAAATCATTGCCTCTCCTCACGTGCGGTACATGGGGCATTTCGCTGAGCCGATCGTCGAGAATATCAATGGTCGCCTGCCTGAGCTGCTCGATGTTATCAAATGCGTAGGGATTGATTATCCCGAGTTGCTCGGCCAGAACGCGGTCCTGCAAATCGCGGGAAGCCCAGACAGCGAAATCGTTACGAAACTCGGGATCGTCAAAGGCCGGGCGAATGAAAGTCTCGCAGAAGTGGTGAAACAGGCACTCGGCCGGGCAACGAAGCAGACGTTCCCGCAGTTCACGAAGATTGACAGCCGTATTGATCCCTGCCATACGTGCTATCAGGGCACAGTCTTTAACCTGAAAGGGCATGTTGGTCATTTCGGTAGGAAACTCATTCATCTTTAGGCTCTACTTTCATCCGATTTACCACCGTCCGAAACTCAATTACGTTCTGGCCGGTCACTGGATCTCTACCGAAACATACATCTGTTTGCCCTGCCGCTCCAAATGAATAGCCACCGGAGTCCCTGCCCTCTTTTCGCTCAATTGCCGTCGTAAAGCGGCAAGATCGGCCACCGGCTCATTGTTGATCGAATGTATGACGTCGCCGGGGACAAAGCCGCTGTTCCATGAGGCTACGCTGGCCGCCCGTGCCGCCACTGCAACGCCGCTGTTTTGTCTAAGACTCGGGAGCATTTCCCGGATTTCGTCGCTCAGGTTCAAACCGAGGATACCAAGTTCGGGCACGAGGTTTTCGCCGGGCGAAACCATCGAGGCGAACCGCCGTTGATCTTCCTCTCGTTCCACGATTGCCACCCGTTTTGTCAATGTATCACCGTGACGCACTATTTCCAGGGTCACCCGTTCGCCAATTGAATGCCGGTAGATGTTTACATCAAACTGGCGACCGTTTTCCATCGGTTTGCCGTTGAGGGTCAGGATCAGATCACCGACCCGCAAGTCGGCATCCCGGGCAGGACTTCCGGGATAGACATCACCCGCAATCACGCCAAAGGTCCTGTTCAATCCCAGGGCAATCGAGAGGGCGGGAGTGAGAGACTGGGCATTGACCCCGATAATTCCACGCCGGACTGTGCCGGTGGTGCGCAGTTGCTCAAACACAGTGGCGACTATATTGCTCGGGGCGGCCAGGCTGATTCCCTCATCGCCGCCCGATCGGGAGAGAATCATGGTGTTGATACCGACAACCTCTCCATCGGTGTTGACCAATGGACCGCCGCTGTTACCCGGATTGACGGCCGCGTCGGTCTGGATATAGATCATGGGATCGTCATCTCGAAGCTGTCTTGCCACCGCACTGACCACACCCATCGTTACGCTGTTTTCCAAACCAAGCGGCGAACCAAAAGCCAGCACCAGTTGACCCTTCTGCAATTGGTCAGAATCGGCTAGTTTCAAATAGGGGAACTTGCTGCCTTGTACTTTTAGTACGGCAAGATCGGTTTCCCTGTCGATGCCTACCAGTTGCGCGCCCAGTAAGTTGCTCTGCGGTTTGAGAATCGAACGAAAACGGCCGGATTCCATTTCAACCTCGACCATCGTCACCTGGATACGATTGGCTCCGTCGACCACGTGCGCATTTGTAATAATGTATCCGTCGGGATGGAGAATCACTCCCGAACCACTTGAGCGGCTGGTCGGCAACAGGCTCGAGCTTCCCGGTACCGACCCCGGAGGAGCATAACCAGACACAAGTATCTGTACAACTGACGGGCTGACCATCGTTGTCAACTGCTGTAATCCCTCGCTGAGGTTGCCCAATGAAGAGGCTCCCGAAGATTCACCGGCCTTTATGACAGTCCCGGAAGGGAGGGTGAGGATTAGCACAAC
>JBHHVC010000162.1:0-6646 GCA_046754125.1 Candidatus Zixiibacteriota bacterium | reverse complement strand
AACCCCGGACAGCGTTTTCGCGCGTGTCTCGCCCGGTGTTCCGTTTAGCATAACGCTCAATCGTGGCGAAGGTTTTGTCGGTCGTACTACGGCCAGCTCAGGAACCGGCGTGGATTTGACAGGTACCATCATTTCTGCCGATCGCCCGATCGGTATGACTAATGGCAACAAGTGTACCAACGTGCCCTCCAACAGAGGATTCTGCGACCATATCTTCGAGGTCGCTCAGCCGGTTCAGACATGGGGTAAGCGGGTTTTCGTTGCCAATTTGCCGAACCGCAACAACGGATCGTTCTACCGAATAGTCGCTTCTAAGGACAACACTACCATTACCCAGGACGATACACTTAATCTCGGTATCCTCAACGCCGGTGAATTCATCGAGCTTCAGTTTGTTGACGGCAACCGGGTTTTTGAAGGAGACAGTGCAATTTTTGTGGCTCAACTGATGCCAAGCCGCACTGCCCCCGGATCAGTTTCGGGTGATCCGGGTATCGCGAATATGGCTCCTTCGGAGCAATACATGACCAGCTACACTTTTTCGACTGTAGGTGGGTCACAATTTGCGACACATTTTCTTAGCATTATAGCTAATGATTCCGCTGTCGGAACTATGACGCTCGACGGTCTGGTGATTCCTGACAGTCTGTTCGATTCGATCGGCACAACCGGCTATTCGGCTGCTACTATGCCGTTGACCGAGGGCACACACGCGACAAGTTCGGCTCCCTTCACCCACGGTATAACAGTAGAAGGGTACAACCAGGATGATTCATATTTGTATCCCGGCGGCGCACTATTTGTTCCCATCAATCCAGGGATAGATTCGATCGCTCCGATATGCAACCTGCTGTCTGAAGACAACTGCGTCGCATCCTTCCAGGCCTGCGATAACGCCGACACTGCCGCTTCGGGCATTTCGAGTGTTTTCCTGGCTGCTGGCGCAGTCAACCTGACACTGTCAATTGAACCCTTCATTCGTGGCGATTCGTGCGTTAACTACTCCGTTCACTTGACCGACACTACACAAATCGGCTCCGGTACGGTTGTTGTTAGAGACCTTTCCGGCAACACGTGCAGCAACGATATCGACTTCACCTGCCCCAACCAGGTCACGCCGATCATTATCTGCCTCGGTTCGACAGTTAATTTTGACGGCTGCCTCGACGGTGGTGGTAAGTTTCCGTGGTGTGTCGATGTGCCGATAACTGGTGCAACGTCGGTGGACGTTTCCCCGTCCGGACCAGTTTGGGAAAACAACCAGTTGTGCGGCGTAGTTCTTCAGTCAGGTGATTTCGTTTACACTCTTACCGCCACCAACCAGTTCGGCTCGACCACTTGCGACGTCTCGGTCAGTTTTACTCTCGAGAACCCGCCGGTTGCCGACTTCAGCTACACACCGACTTCAGGTCAGGCGCCGCTGACGGTAAACTTTACAGACCAGTCAAGCGGAACTGCTTTGTCCTACCATTGGGACTTCGGTGATGGCAACTCTAGCAGTAGTCAGAATCCTTCTAACACCTATGTCGTTCCCGGAATATACGATGTCACGCTGGTTGTCACTAACAGCTGCGGCTCGGATACGCTAGGGATAGGTGATGCCGTTGAAGTGTTTCCAGCGGGCGACGGACCTATTCCGACTCCCGAGTGGATTAATGTCTACTGCGACCAGCCGATGCTCAACGATGTTCCGCTGGCTCCGGGCGATGAAATCCGCGCCTACGATCCCGACGGTGTGCTTTGTGGACTCGAAGTCGTACGAGATGACGGCAGCTACGGGTTTATGCCGATCTATCGTGACGACGAATTCTCGCCGGTCGACGAAGGAGCCGATCCGGGTGATGTCATTAGCTTTACCGTCAATGGAGAAGAGGTGAATACAGATCCCGAAATCGTCTGGACCGCCAATGGCGACGGATTCAGGTTGTGCCTCTTCAGTACAGAAGTATGCAAGACAATTCACCTGTATGAGGGTTGGAACCTGATTTCGTGGAATGTGAACTATGCCGCTTCGATGCAAGACTTTGTCAACATACTTGGTAAGACAGGATGTGTTGAATTAATAATGAGTTTTGATCAAGGTGCTCTCACTTTTGATCCGGCCCTGTGGCATTTCTCCACGCTGCTCGATGTGGACTACAGTCACGGTTACTGGTTCAAGACTTACTGTGACATGTCATTTGAAGTCTGCGGACAGGACATTCCGGACGACGGCATCGTCATTTATCGCGGCTGGAATCTGGTCAGTTACTGGCCCAACGAAGTATTGCCGATTGAGGTCGGGTTTGCATCGGTCCTTGACAATCTGCATGTTGCGCTCGGCTTTGATCCTAATTCCGGACCGCTTGTCTATGTGAGCGGAGATGGTGATTTCAACACACTGAGCGAACTGCTTCCGTGCAACGGTTACTGGATACGCTCATTGGATGATGATTTCTTGACCTATGGTCCAGTCCCGTTGGCGCGTTCACACAATAATAACGAGAACCGCTCGCTGGCCGCCAATGTAGCTCCGTCGCGTCGATGGATGTCACTGTACGGCTCCGAGCTTACTCTTGACGGCCGACCGTTGGCTGACAACAGCTCAATCGAAGTCCTGTCCGAAAGCGGTATTCTAGTTGGCGAGGGAGTATATGCCAATCAGGTGCTGAAGTTCACGCCAGTCTATGGGTCCGATCCTTCCGAGGAAGCAACTGCCGACTACCCGAGTGATGGCGACCGTTTAGTGATTCGAGTGAACGGTCAGACAACCAACACAGAGGTTACCTGGCAGGGGCACGGCAGCCGGATCGAGTTGAACAATCTGTCGACCGGAAGCGGTAATGGTACGCTGCCGGTTGAGTTCGGACTCAGCCAGAACTACCCGAACCCGTTCAACCCGTCGACTGAGATTTCATTCAGTTTGAAGCAGGCCTCTGAGGTCACTCTGGATATCTACAATATAGCCGGACAGAAAGTGACCACTCTGGTAAATGGTCAGTTCGAGGCCGGTGAACATACTGTTCAGTGGGATGCTCGCGATCTCAATGGTCAGCCGGTGGCAACAGGCATGTACCTGTACCGCCTGCAGGCCGGTGATTTTGTCCAGACCCGCAAGATGATGCTGCTCAAATAACAGACGAGCACATGCTTTTTCGGGGGACAGACATTAATGTCTGTCCCCTTTTCTTTGGTCAGGATGCGTATTTGAGAACAGCTATTGTCAGATAAGCTTTAGGTACGGGACGGCATTGACGGCGAGCTCACCTGGGCCGTCCTTATCGAACTGATAGTAACCTGCCGCCGCTATCATCGCAGCGTTGTCAGTGCAAAGCTCTGGTGAGGGATAGAACAGCCTTAGACGATCCGGGTCTGCTTTGCGTATCCTCTCGCTCATCATCGATCGAAGTCGGCTGTTGGCCGCTACTCCCCCGGAGAGTGTGATATGTCGAATACCGTGCTCCATTGCTGCTCGCACAGCCTTATGGACGAGCACTTCTACGGCGGCTTCCTGAAAAGAAGCTGCTATGTCAGCACGGTGCGATATCAGGTCCTGATCAGAGAGCTTCTGTACGTGGAGAACAACCGCTGTCTTCAGACCGGAGTAGGAAAAGCGGAAACTGCCGTCTTTGATCATGGCTCGCGGAAACTTCATATAGGCAGGGTCCCCCTGTCGAGCCAACTGGTCCAGTTTTGCACCGCCCGGATAGCCCAGTCCGAGCAGCTTGGCCACCTTGTCGAATGCCTCACCTGCTGCGTCGTCCCTGGTCTGGCCAAGGAAGTGATAGTCGCCGAATGATCGGACCTCTACCAGCATAGTGTGGCCGCCCGAAACGATCAGAGTAAGATGGTGGGAATCAAGATCGGGATGTTCCAGGATATTTGCAGCTAGGTGTCCCTCAATATGATTGACAGCCACAAACTTCTTCCCTCCGGCAAAAGCAAGCCCCTTAGCAAAAGAGAGACCGACCAGAAGGGGACCGACCAGCCCCGGCCCCATAGTTGCAGCAATCAGGTCTATTTCGGCGAATGAAAGGCACGCCTGAGCGAGAGCTTGCTCATAGACGGGCAGGATTGTTTTAAGATGCACGCGGCTGGCCACTTCGGGGACAACGCCTCCGAACTTACTGTGATCAGTCTGGGAAAAAATGACATTGGATAGGATCTGCCGCCCGCTGTCAACAATTGCGGCAGAGGTTTCGTCGCACGATGTTTCTATTCCCAGTGTTAGCACAGACTATGGGGTCGCCAGTCTTGCCTGACTATCCGAAGATCGCTTTACTGTGAACTTTGTCGGGCAATCGATTTTGATTGGCAATGTGCTGTCATGTCGCAACTGTCGGAAATCGACCGAGGCAACAAGGGCATTTCGGTTGAGCAGGTCGATATCAGCCGGCGGGCCGGTCAGTTCGATTTCAATCATGGCCGGGTTCGTACGGACCACGCTGTTGCCTGGAGAATTGTAAACGACAATGGGCACATTCTTGAAAATTCGGGTCTTGACGGCTGCAATTGTGACAGTTACGGATACAGAATCCGGTTCCATTACTATTTTGTACCCTTCCGGATAGGCAAGGGGAAGAGTAAGGGTAAGGTTGTTTCGCAATTTTTGCAGGTGTTTTGGCTCAGTGGTAATATGATCGACGCCTCGCAACAGCGAGCGAGGTCCCACCAGTCTGACCGTAGATGGTTCCGGCTTTGATATGCGACTGACTGCGAAACCGTCGTCGGGAGTGGTGATCAGGTTGGCAACCACTGGCACTGTTTTCTCGATGATGTAGTCGATGACCAGATTCATCCCGGCCGGAATGACAACTTTATCCAGAACGATGACGTTGTCATCTCTAATGAGCGAAGTATTGGCCGGAGTGAGGGCAGTTTCGTAGCGTCCGACTCTGTAGGTAGCAGCATTGATGCGCAGGCCGCGCTCACGCCACTTGCTGCGCAGTAGTTGCTTGCCTGTTGCCGAGACCACCACAGTCAGCGAATCGGGTGGCGGTTCGACAAGAGCCAGTGAATCGCCAACATGTACTTCAACTACAGGAAGAGTAATCTGATAGTCATACATCTCTTCGGTTGCGACATGTACCCACAAGATCAGGGCCATAGCTACTGCAATAATTCTGAGCCAAAAATTGTCGAGCTTTATTATCATGTTGCCATTGACCAGCACTGTCCCAAAGCGGCACAGGCAGCTTTAGTGTATCTTAACATATGGTACGCTTTCAATCAACCGGTAATCGAATTGCAGGTCACTGCGGTGTTGGGATGGTAATATCAGTCATTCCTGTCTGGGTTGTTCCACCAAAAACGCGACAGCCCCTTGTCCGTCCCTACCCAGAGATAGTCTCCGTCGAAGAGCAGGCTGTAAGCAGCATTCGAGGGCAGTCCGTCATCGGATGTAAACATCCGACTGACTGGTCGGCGCCGCGAATAGTAAAGAAGGGCCATGCCGTTGCTTGAGGCAACTGCGGCGACCGATTGGTTGACTGCCAGGGCGCGAGCGCCAATAGTCTGTATCTCCGATCTATAGGGCGTCGATTGTCCGCTCGACATGTCCAGCTTCAGGAGGCCGCTTGTGCCAAGAAACCAGAGCTGATCAGTAAATCGCTCGATGTCGTAGACTGAGTTGAACAGAACAAGATGGGGGTCCTGGTACTGCTGAAGCCGACCGGAGTTCAATTTGATACGGAACGCGCCGTTGTCGCTGGCGATCCAAAGACTGGAATCAACATGCTCGAGGTCATAGATAACGTGTTCTCGAAATTGCGAAGGAAATAGCCAGCGGGTTGTGTCTCCGACTAATCCGAGCATGCTCAGCCCGTACGCAGTGCCGACAAACAATGAATCGCCAACCTTGCAGAGTGAAATGACGTTGTCTTCGGCCAGAAGGGATTGCGATACTATCTTACGCTCAATCTCTTGTGACTCGAGATCGTACAAGAACAGCCCGTCACTCGTCCCTATGTAGAGAAGCGAATCATCGACCTCAAGGCAGTTGACATCAGCCTGCAGGAAATCACGCCGGACTCCCGACTCGATGTAGTCGAACCGCATTGTCTGCAAATCAAGAATTGAGATGCCGGTGCGCGGACTGTCGAATACTGCCCCGGAAACGTACAGCATGCTCTCTCTCAGTGCCATAGCATTAACCCGGTTTTGGAGTAATCCGTAGGGACGCATCTCAATCATATTTGAAACTGTTCCGGCCTGGGCCGGGCCTGCGCCCCAGGTGCCCATCCAGAGATTCCCGGCACCATCGTCCAGTACATCGCTGATGCTGATGTTTCGGCTGTATTCATCAACAAGGGAACCATCGCCAATGTAGTTGTACCCCGGAGGAGGAAACATTACCGCCGGAGGGCGCAGATGCCGGGAGTCGTTTACCAGAGATGGCATGTCGGTGATTCCATACCAGTCGCCAAAGCTGAGGTCATTTTCCCACAATCCGGTTGCAGTTTGTACAACGAGCCTCTCGTCGAAATCGTCGACCCATACGCGCAGGATATTTTCCTCCGGCGGCCCGGCCGTTCCGGTCAGCGGCAATTCCCACTGATGCTCCAGCTTGTTGTACCGGATAATCCCCTTGGTTGTAGCAAAATAGACTCGATCAAGCGACGATGCCAGATAGTTGACGAATTGAAAGTCCGCCCAGGTAATTGCCTGA
>JBHHVC010000161.1:0-6654 GCA_046754125.1 Candidatus Zixiibacteriota bacterium | reverse complement strand
AGTTGTACGCGATCGTGACCAGAACGGACAGTGGGATCTGCACAGTCAGGTGGACGATGCCGCACTTCCGAATGGTGGCGACCAGCGATTTAACTACACGTGGATTCTCAACTCTGACTACGACGCTACCGGAACCATGTATGGCGATGGCAGCGGTGGAACGATCGATTTCTGGGCAGGTGCCGGGGGAGCGGTTGTCGATGCCATGTGGGTCCTCTGGATGAACGAGAGAGGATCCTCGCGCGGACCATTGGCCGAGGAGTGTACTCTTACTCTCACTCCAAACATCGTCAATACTCCCGTCGACACTTTCACATTCGTTGCAACTGCACCGACAGTCGTAGCGTCCGGGTCTGAGAACCTGATGGATCGGATTCGGGCAGTGCCTAATCCGTACTATTTGCAGTCGGCCTACGATAACTCAGTTGTCGAACGTCGGATGAAGTTCTCGAATCTGCCTGAGAAGTGTACGATCAAGATCTTCACTTTGGGCGGAGACCTGGTAGCGTCAGTCGATCACGACGACCCGAACCAGTCCTTTGAGGAGTGGAACGTCGAATCGAGCAACGGTATCCCGATAGCATCGGGAATATATATTTATGTAGTCGAGTCGGATGCCTTTGGCAATAAGATCGGCAAAATGGCAATCTTCACCGAAGAAGAACAACTCAATACCTTCTAAGGCTGGAGGAAAGGTACGATGAAACACAAATGCTTTTTGATAACGCTGGTGCTCCTCGTCGTTTGTCTGACCCCGGCCTGGGCGGGGAACGTCAGCAAGATAGGAACGGCGGGAGCCCAGGAATTGATAATTCCAGTGGGCGCACGCGGCAGTGCCTTAGGTGGCGCAGTGGTCGCCAATACCTTTGGGGTGGAGGCGATCTACTGGAATCCGGCCGGTCTGGCTTCGATGGAGGGGACACAAGCGATGTTCTCCAATCAGCCGTACATGGCCGACATTGATATAAACTATGGCGCAATCGCTACGTCTATTGAAGACTTTGGCTCCATTGGGTTTTCTGCCAAGGTGGTCGACATCGGCGATATCGAGGAAACTACAACCGATCAACCGGAAGGCACCGGGTCAATATTTGGTCCAACCCTTGCGGTTGTCGGTGTAACCTATGCGCGCAGAATGACCGCAGATGTACAACTCGGTATCACCGGGAACTTCATTCACGAAAGCATTTTCGACGTGACTGCAACCGGAGTCTCGTTCGATCTGGGCGTCACCTACACGCCGCGCTGGCGGGGGGTGTCTTTGGGCATAGTGATGAAGAACTACGGCCCCGATATGCGTTTCAGCGGTGACGGATTCCAGACCTCTGCCGAATTGCTGGGTAAGCGTCGTGTCAGCTTCAACGGTGCGCCATTTGAACTGCCGGCATCGATCAACATCGGAATGGCCTATAATTTCCTTAGTCAGGATTTGAGCAGCGCCACTCTTACCAGCAATTTCCAGTCGAACAATCACCGACAGGATATGTGGCAAGGTGGGGTGGAATACTCCTACGACGAACGCTATTTCCTCCGTGGTGGTTACAATTACGCCGACCAAACGGAATGGATCTATGGCGCCTCGTTTGGCGGAGGGTTGGTCCTGAACATCGGGGAAACCAACCTGATCTTCGAATATGCCTGGACCGAGACCGACACCTTCGACGACAACCAGTATTTCACCTTCAAGGCGACATTCTGATTGGACTGTTGCCAAAGAATCAAAGCCGGGGACCTACTGGTCTCCGGCTTTTTTTGTGGGTGTGCCGTATCTGCCAACGGGCGTACAGGCTGTCGAGACAGCTTGACAGGGCAGCCCGTGGTTCGGATACTTGCGCTATGGAGATTATAATTCGAGTCGTTACCTCGGACGATCATGATTGGCTTCTGGAAGTCGTTCGCGGCTGGGGGGCGGACTTTATTGTCACTCGTGGCCGCAAGGTCTATCCGACCGAAATTGGCGGCTTCATTGCAGAAAACAGAGAAATAGTTGGCGATCAATGCGAGATGGTCACTCTCGACGCCTTCGAGAAATTCTCGGGCATTGGCACAAAGCTGACCGATGCGGTCGTGAGGGCTGCGCGTAATGCCGGATGCCGGCGGTTATGGTTGATGACGACGAATGACAACCTTGATGCTATCCGTTTCTATCAACGCCGCAGCTTTACCCTTGCGGCCGTTCACATCAATGCGTTGGCCGAGTCCCGCCGTCTGAAACAAGCTATTCCAGAGATTGGTCAGCACGGCATTCCCATGCGTGATGAGATAGAGTTTGAGTTGATTCTATGACAACAGGGCATGCAGAGTTGCTGAGAGTCAGGTGAATCTCGGCAGAGCTCGTTGGTCGGCAAGAGCTTGACTTAATCTGGTGCGACTGGTATCTATATTTCAAACTCTCTTTTGTGTCGCAGGGGCAAAAAAGATGTATACTGTTCAACAGAACGTGCGTATTGTCCGAGGCCTCTCACGTAGGAAAGGAACTGGCCGTGAAGACAAATGATTTCCTTGAAGGGGATGTGGTAGTCATAGAGATTTCCGGCAAGATTATGGGTGGAGACGAAATCACCAGGTTTCATGGTCTGCTACACCAGCATCTCGAAGCCAGAAAGACCAGGTTCTTGATTGACCTCGACAAAGTGACCTGGTCAAACTCGCTTGGGTTGGGGATGTTCATCGCGGCCCTGGCATCGGTGCAAAAGGCGCAAGGGAAGATGGTTCTGGCCAATGTTACCAACATTGAGGCTCTGCTGGCCATGACCAAACTCGTCAGGGTTTTTGATAGCTACGACAGCCGCGAGGAGGCAATGAAAGCCCTAGCGTAGTCTGACCGATCTTCTTACAACACTGGCCATTGAGAAAGACCCGGTCGAGAACATCCCCGCAATTCAACTGTAGGGCCCGTACCACTTTCTGACCTGTGGAAGTACGATAGACATCAGGGCCGTTAAGACAAGAATCGAACGAATGGGGCACAAATTGCAAGAAAAGCAGATGCGTTTTCTCGAATAATATGCATATTACGGCGGTTGGTAATGGGCTGGAAGGATTGGTTTCCGCCAGCTCCCTTGCAATACGGAAAGCATAAGGACCGGATAATGACAGAACAGACACAAGAATCGCCAACAGTATCGAATAGCGGCGTCGGGATAGACCATATTTCACACATAATTGCGATTGCCAGTGGTAAGGGCGGGGTTGGCAAATCGACCGTTTCGGTGAATCTTGCGGTTGCCCTCCAATCTTTTGGCGCCCGGGTCGGGCTGATGGACGCTGACATTTACGGCCCAAGTCAGCCGGGTATGCTCGGCTCACAGCAGGCCAAAGTCGATGTCGGCGACAATTTTCTGCACCCGGTAGTTCGCTATGGGATCCAGTTCATTTCGATGGGCCTGCTGGTTGCGGATGACGGTCCGGTTATCTGGCGCGCGCCGATAGCCATGAAGATGATTCACCAGTTCCTTGGTTCGGTCGCCTGGGGAGAATTGGACTACCTGCTGATAGACCTTCCTCCCGGCACCGGCGATGTGCAACTGACCCTTGCCCAGCAAGCCAAACTGTCGGGCGCTGTAATTGTGACTACTCCGCAGGAAGTCGCGATAGGAGTGGCTCGTCGTGGGCTGAGGATGTTTGAGCAGGTGAATATCCCGATCCTCGGCATTGTCGAAAACATGAGTGGCTTCACCTGCAAACATTGCGGCGAGGAAACGGCTATCTTCGATCAGGGCGGCGGCAAGCAAATGGCCGAACAAATGAAAGTGCCGTTTTTGGGATCACTTCCCCTCGATCCGGAAATCATGATGAGCGGCGACAGCGGCGTGCCAATCCTGACAAATGGGACCGATACGATTGCAGCAAAGGCGGTGCTCGAAATAGCTGCTAAGGTTCGCGACAACGCAAAAGCCGCCGATGCGGAAACTACTCAAAACGAGCCGCGTTCCTGCGAGTTGGATGGCAAGGATCGGTTGAATATAGTCTGGCCGGACGACCACCGGTCTGTCTACTCGGCCTATCAACTGCGTCTTGCCTGCCAATGTGCTTCATGTATAGACGAAAACAGTGGCAGGAAGATTCTCGACAGTGGATCAGTCCCGCTCGATATAAGTATCAAGAGTGCCAACCCGGTCGGTCGATATGGCATGTCTTTTGTCTTTTCCGATGGCCACAGTACCGGCATATATGCATATACGCGACTTAGAGAACTATGTGAATGCGACAACTGTCGCAACGGCGAAGCCGAAGCGGATCGGTCGTTTTCGGTCTGAATATAACGGAGTGATGACATGTCTACAGATACCGGCAAAATTAAGATAACAGGCGAGCCGACTCTTGACCCGCAGGTGTGCAAATTCGTGGTCGACAGGCCGGTTCTTTCCAGCGGAACCTATACCTGCCGCAGCAAAGATATGGCGCGCGGATCGTTGCTTCTGGAAACGCTGTTCACTATTGAATCGATCAGCCAGATCAAGGTGTCCGGTAATACGCTCACCATAGCGAAGTCGGGCAGCACGCCGTGGCCCGAACTGGGCAAGGAGATCGGTATAGTGATCCGCAAAGCAATAGAATCAGGCGAAGAGCTATTCGATCCGAACATCAATAAGACACATCCGGCCGACGACGCAATTCGAAAGGAAGTCGAAGAGCTTTTTGCTAAGGAGATCAACCCGGCCATCGCTTCACACGGCGGGTCAGTCGAGCTTGCCGATGTTTCGGGAGGCCGTGTTTACCTGCGCCTCGGTGGCGGCTGTCAGGGGTGTGCCTCGGCCAACCAAACGCTTAAGTACGGGATCGAAAAGGCTATCCGTGAACGTATTCCAGAGGTTACCGAGGTGATCGACGCAACCGACCACGCCTCGGGCGACAACCCGTATTTTCAGTAGTTTGTTGCGCTGATTGCGTGATCAGGGTGGTTGTGGTGCCGGGCGATTCAGCCCGACACCATAGCTTTTTTCGTGCCGCTATTTCAAAAGCAGCATCTTCCGGCTTTCGGTGAAATCTTTCGTGACTATTCGGTAGAGGTAGACTCCTGAGGATACGGGTCAGCCTCTAGTATGCCGTTTCGCCCAGTTTCTCGGTTCATCCGTAGGGCTTTATCTGCCAGAGACATAACTGGGAATGGCCTTAAGAATTCAACTTGCTAAAATCTTGGACCGATTAGCCGATACTGTAAGTTCGGGCCATTATTATAGTGTAATTGGGTGCAGCACAGGAGCTTCAGATACCCGATTGAAGCGGAATCGCGGATGGGCCAGTACGGAAGCACGCCGAGCTAGGGAAAATGGCAAACAGATTCGGCTCAGAAAATCAAGAACCTGTAACAGGACGCGGACTTGGAAGTCCGTCAAGCAGTCCGTTTGCTTCGGTGCCCCCAACCTACAGGCCGTGGCGGGCCTATCTCATGGTGGGCATGGTGGCGCTGCTTGTGGCCGGAACCCTTTGGTATACGCTTCGAACCGGAAACCACATTGCCAAAGTATACAGTCCATTGATCCATGGCGCCATGGAAATCAGGCTTGAGCTCACCACCAGCCATCTCTGGTTCGAGGAGATGCTGGCCGGGGATCGACAGGAAGATATCTCGAAAATATGGTCTCATCTGGACACGTCGATATGGTACGCCCGAGCCATGCTCCACGGCGGGCAGAACGTTGAGGATATATTCATCGGAACAGACGACTCGCTATTGGCACAAAAACTGGAAAAGATCATAATCAGGATTGAGCAGTTCAGATTATTGGCAGAGGAGCGCAGAGGCAGCCTTACAAGTGCTATTGCTGGAACCGATATCGATCGGCGGTTCGACAGCGTATTTGCGAGCATAATTGAGGATGTCATTGAGGTGGAGAGGGGTTTTCAGAGGTCGATGGCCGAAGACCTGCACAGGTTCCACAAAGTGCTTACCGGACTTATCTTAGCCTGTTTCTGTCTGGCATTTCTTGTGGCCCTAATCCTTCATCGCTTCGAAAAACGAAAAGCCCGGGATCTGTACGCCTTGCTTGTCAGCGAACAAAAGTTCCGTACCTATGTAGACAACGCCCTGAATATCGTTTGCATGGTAGATGCGGAAGGCAGGTTCCTGGAAGTAAACGAAGCTACGTGCCAATCTACCGGATACTCTGAAACAGAACTGCTGAGTATGTCCTGCCTTGATCTGGTTCCACCGGACAACCTCGATCGAGTCAAGGCGCGACTTGGCATTCTTATGCGCAAAGGAAGACTGCATTTCGAAGAACTATGTCGAAGAAAGGACGGAACCGATCTGTTCTTAAGTTTGGACGCAGTACGTATCGCCGACAATCGCTATCTACTGTGCTGTGCCGACGTCACCGAACGCAGGCGTTCAGAAGAAGCTCTCAAAGAAAGCGAGGAGAAGCATCGCCTGATTGCAGAGCGGGCTTTTGATGTTATCATCATCACTGAAAGCGATGGGATCATCACTTATGCGTCCCCTTCTATTGAGCGAGTATTCGGTTACGAGGTCTGTGACGTGGTTGGCAGATATTACACCAACCTTACACCTGATAAGAATGTTCCATGGATAGCGAAAGCATTCGAGCTAACTGCCAGCGGGAAAATAGCCGAGAATCATATGTCTCAACTGCTGAGAGCCGATGGGTCGATAGCCGATGTCGAAATCAACGCGGTGCCGATCAAGACGGG
>JBHHVC010000160.1:0-6670 GCA_046754125.1 Candidatus Zixiibacteriota bacterium | reverse complement strand
AGACTGCCATATCCTGCGATGCACCGACCGCCACTGTTCCGCTATCCGGGCTGAGGGTCAACCAACTCACGCCTGAAGCCAGCCAGTCGAAAACCTGGTTGCCGAAGAGCTGGTTGTCGGCAGATATGGAAAGCTGGTAGTCCCCAAAGGCCTCATCGGCCATTGCACAGACCCGGCCTGAACCGACAGCCGCCAAAGCAATCAGGTCATACCCCCCACTGGGGTCCTTGGCGATCAGTGTCGCGGGAGAACCGACCGGAAGAAGATGGCCCACCGGTGAGAAGAAGAGAGAGTCAACATCAATAGTCGTCTCATGAGGATAAATGTACCCGCTTACGCCGCTTGGTGGGTTATTCGAAGAGGAATACTCGATGCCGGTGCCAAGGGTGGCCAACAAATCGTTGAATCGGTCAGTGAACTCATCTCCCTCCAACAGCAGAGAACCGCCCCCGGCAAGCCAGGTCTGAAGAGCGCTGATCTCAGATGACGAAAGAGGTGAAAACAATTCAGTGGTCCAAAAGATATCAACGCCCGCCAGAAGGTTTGATGTAATAACAGAGTCATTCAAAATGACGACGGCACCGCGTGATGTCAAGTCATTCATCATGATCGTCCACATACCAGCTGGATATTGATTGTGCGACTGATCTGACATGATAGTCACACCAGTAAGGTCGGCCAGAGTTGCCTGAATTGAGGTCGAGCGCCTGCGAGAATCCGCCTCCGCCCCAACTGTTGCTGGTCAGGCTGGCGCCCATCATGGTTGCGTATTCGACCGCAAGAATCGCATTCGCGGTGGTGCCTGATCCGCCGCCGCTCAGAAACTTGAGAGCCATTATCCTGGCCGACCAGCAGACACCGGCAACACCGATGCTGTTATTGCCTCTTCCGGCGATTGTGCCGGATACATGCGTGCCGTGGCTGTTGTCATCGATAGGACCGTTATCATTATTAACGAAGTCCCATCCGTGCATATCGTCGATATACCCGTTGCCGTCGTCGTCGATTCCGTTGTTGGCGGTCTCACCCGGATTGGTCCATATGTTTCCCAGCAAATCGACGTGGGCGGTGTCGACACCGGTATCAATCACGCCTACAACAACTGAGTCGCCGGTACCGATATTCCAGGCCTCGGGTCCATCGATATCGGCATCCACTGTTCCGCCAGTCTGGCCGGTGTTGTGCATGCCGTATAGCAGCGAAAAGTCCGGATCATTGGGAATCACATCAATCGAATAGATATAATTCGGCTCCGCGTATTCGATTCGCGCATCACTCGAAAGCTGAGAGATCGCATCCTCAACGCTGATCCCGGAAAGCTGCACCAACTCGGCACCGATCATTTGGAACTGTTTGAGCGTGGTGAGGTTCAGGCTCCCGCGCAGCGATGACTTTGCCGCTTCATCGGTGCCGGACGCGAATTTTACAATGAGCTGGGACTCAACAAACTCCACTGTCGGCGGCGACTGCGCAACCGTTGAGACCACAAATGTCAATGTAACAAATAAGCTGACAACGAATGCAACCGCACTCTGAAAGCCGAATGTCGACTTCCGCATACCTCTGGACTGTTCTCTAAAGATCACAGCATGTACCTCCCCCGACAACTGGAGTGTGTCGGTATGTTTTGAACCCTGGCTAAAACGAGTACTTGAACATAACATAGACTGTAAAGACAACGGTATCAAGGACAGAGCCGTCTATTTGCAAGTTTGTTCCCTGTCCGTGTGAAGCTAACAATAACCAGATCCAACCCCGGCACTTGACTGCTTTGACCCCAAGAAAGTGGTAGCGCTATAGTTCATGCGAAACAGGATCCGGGTCTTTTTGAAAAGACTTCAGTAGTACGGGAGAATCCGACTTTGCGCATCGCACTGCTAGCATTGCTCTACGTCCAGATGACCCTGCCAGTTTCATTAATGTATTGTTCTAATGTGACTTAGGAGTCCAGTGCTATTGCCTTCACCCGGCAGGTTCTCCCTTTGCAGATTACAAAAGTGCAACAGAATACATGGCCTCACGCAGCAAAGTTCCCTTTCTGCACGCTTCAGTGCTTTGGTCACAATCTCTCGGAAACCCGGAGAGATACATTCGCGTTACATAGTGAAACTCGAAACGGTCGGATTTGAAAATGCGGGATCTAACATATGTGGCGATTATTTGCAGCAGTGTTTGCACTTGTTATTCTAAGCGGAGCAGGCAAAGCAAAACCGTCTGACCTCGGCATCCTCGGGCTAAGCGCACCCAATTGGTCAGTTGAGCAGTGGATCAATTTGCCCGGTGGTGAGGAGACTCTCGACATCGAGTTCTTTCAAGGCAAAGTGCTTTACTTATATTGCTTCCAGTCATGGTGTCCCGGTTGCCACCGTCATGGATTTCCCACGCTCAGGCAGGTAATGAGCGAATTCGGAGATGATGACAGAGTTGCGTTCGTGGCGGTTCAGACCGCGTTTGAGGGATTTCATGTCAACGATTTTCGCGGTGCCGTAACGACTGCCGATCGCTACGATCTAACTATTCCTGTCGGACACACCGGATCACAGAAGCAGCCATCGCAATTGATGAAACGATATCGTACCGGAGGAACGCCCTGGACAATCATAATCGATGCAGAAGGGATGGTGCAATACAACGACTTTCATATTGACCCTGATAAGGCGGTTACTCTTATGAACCGACTCGTTGAACATGAGCACAACAAAACCAAATCCCCCTCGCTGCCGCAGTCGCGTGCTGGACGGGATATGATCGGAAAACGACTATCGCTCGACGGTCTCCACTTTATCAGTTCGGAAGACAAGCCCATTGATCTTGCGGACAGAGTTACATTTGTCCGTTGGTGGACCGATACCTGCCCATACTGCGCAGCATCGTTACCTGCGATTGAATCGCTTCGTGAGCGATTTGCTGATACAGACGTGAGGGCGATCGCTGTCTATCACCCGAAACCACCGCACACTGTCTCGGATGATATAATACTCAAAGCAGCGAGGGCACGTGGCTACTCTGGTCCGGTTGCAGTAGACAGCGACTGGTCGGTCCTTGAGCGGGAGTATTTAGATGGCCACAGCCGACAGGCCACCAGCGTGTCTTTCTTGCTCGATCGCGAGGGTGTGGTGCGTTATGTCCATCCCGGTCCAGAGTTTCAGCCTAGCGATGCTGCGGACAAGCGTCAGGAAAACGCTGATTACAATGACATCGCAGCAGCGATTCAGATGTTGTTACAGGAGTGACAACTTCAGAAGCCCAGGAAAGAACTTCCCCCGTTCGGAACTGGTCAGAACGGGGGAAGCAGCCCCTTAATATACGCGATCTAGCCCCATACGCCCCCTTGCCCGTGTTGCGGCCCCTCGTTGCTGTCCCTGAGGCCACGATGGTGCGTGTCACCGCGTAGCTGAGTAATATCATAGAGAAAAACGTGCCGAATCGGGTTTCCCGGATAAAAATGGTCTTAACATGGCTATTACAATAGACTTGTACAGCAACTTCCTTATTCGAGAGCAAACGATAGTTGACCTAGCAGTTTCACACTGAAACAGAAACTGTTTCGAGGCGAACAGATCTACTCATTTGAAACATTGCTCTCCAATGACAACAAATCGCTGGCCTGAAATACCGAGCATGCTCCACTGACACTATGTCAGCCCGTGACCTTTACAACCAATCCAGCCGCTGTGTCACCTGCGGCGCAGCCCGCAAACAGACCGTATCCGCCGCCCTTGATAACGAGTTCTTCGATCAACTCGATCAGCGAACGAAGCGACGTCGGCCCCTGCGGATGGCCCCAGATCAGCGACGAACCATAGTTGTTGATCTCATTGATATCATAGCCTAATTCGCGAGACAGGTAGATGTCATTTACAGCAAACGGATTGTGAGTGTGCAGCGCCTTGAGATCGGACGCGCTGATCCCGGCGTCGGCCAAAGCGGCTTTCGCTGCCGGCGCAACGGCCATCGCCATATAGCCCTTTTTCGTCCGAGCTATTCCGAATCCGCTGATTGCGATATTGATCTTGCTGTCCGTAGACAGTTCGGCGGCTTTCTCTTTGGTCGTTACTATCATGCCGCTGTTGCCATCGGCCGGGTGGGTCTGGCTTCCGAATGTCACAGTCCCTTCCGGAAGCACAGGCCTCAGGCCCTTCAGTCCTTCTAGTGTTGTAGGAAAAACCCCTTCGTCCGCATCGATCAACTTTGCTCGTTTGCCGCGACCGATCTCCACACCGATCATGTATTTCTTTTGGAAGGCGCGATCATCGGCCAGAGCCATACCGTACTGCTCAAACCTCCGCTGCGCTACCTCGTCCTGCTCGTCCTTCGTAATACCGGCCTCTTTCGCAACGTTTTCGGCGGTCTCTATCATCGAGCCTTTTGCCCAGGGGTCCTGACCAAAGTTATCCATCACCCAATTTTCTGACTGGCCTGTGGCCCCGGGAGCCGCCTGCGACGGATAGTAGACATGCGGCCCGTTGGAACAGCGATCGGCCGCGACTACCAAAGTGGCACCAGCAAGGCCACCGTCTACGTCCTGAGCCGCGAGTTTGACACAAACCGCACCAGTAATACACGCCTGGTTGATCCAGGGTCCGGTGATATTACCGTTACCCATCAGACCGGCAAGCCAGGGTCCACCATAGAAGCTCTGGCGTTGTGGTATGGTCATGCCGAACTGTAGACTATCAAACTGAGTGGGATCGATATTTCGTGACTCGCAGAACTTTTTCGTGCTTACTGCCGCAAGCTTTAACGCATGTTCGTTGGCAAAACTTCCCTGCCATTTGGCATAAGGGCTGCTGAAGTATCCGCCATAGGGGACATATGATTTTGAAAACGACATTCAAATCCTCCGCTACTCTATTGAATAGTTGTAAGCGTTTCGTTAGCGCTCAATTGACACTGAGTTATACCTTCAATCTTGCATTGTTAGCAGATTCAAGCTCCTCGACTACCATGTCGCCCATTTTGTCCGTACCAATGCCCGAACGTGCATCAAGAGAACCGATCTTTCCCGTTTGCAGGAGCGAAGCGACGGCGCTCTCGATAGCATCCGCAGCCCCTTGCTCTCCAATATAGTCAAGCATAATCTGCACGGCCATGATCGCGGCTATCGGGCAGGCAACGTTCTTTCCCTTGTACTTCGGTGCCGAGCCATGAATAGGCTCGAACATCGATACCTGGCCAGGATGGATATTCCCCGAGGCCGCGATGCCCATTCCGCCCTGCAGCATGGCGCCAAGATCAGTGAATATGTCGCCGAACAGGTTGGTCGTGACAACGACATCGAACCACTCCGGATTCTTGACCAACCACATACAGGCAGCGTCGATATAAGCATGATCGTGGGAAATATCCGGATATTCCAAACCGACCTCATCGACTGTACGCGTCCATATGTCCTGAGCGCGGATAGCGTTGGCTTTATCGACCAGCGTCACTTTCTTGTCCTTATTTCGTGCCTCCGCTAATTCAAATGCATAGCGAGTGGCGCGTTCACATCCTTTGCGGGTGAATACCATATTGGCGATGGCCACTTCGTCGGGCGTTCCCTTCTTCATGATACCGCCAAGTCCCGTGTAGGCATCCTCTGTGTTCTCGCGAACGACATACATATCGATATCTTCGCATCGTTTATCCTTGAGCGGACAAAGCGACTCGGCATACAGCTTGATCGGTCGCAAATTGATGTATAGATCGAGATTGAATCGCACACCTGCAATCACGGCCCGCTCCACTAAGCCGACTTCAACACGGGGATCGCCTATGGCTCCAAGGAATATGGCGTCATGCTGGCGGTACTCATCGTATACAGTATCCGGCATTAGTTCACCACAGGCGAGGTAGTGCTCGGATCCGAATGGATAATCGGTTGTCACATATTTGAAACCGTAAATGCGTGATACACGGTGAAGGACTTTCAGCGCCTCCCGCGTAACTTCCGGACCGATACCATCGCCGGCTATAACTGCGAAATTGTATGGAGACATTGTCTCACTATTCCTTTCCTCCTGCGGCCAGCTTGTCAAGAACCCAACCCTTAAGGCCGCCCTTCTCAATAATCGTTTTCATAAATGGCGGAAAGGGGGCGAACAAAAACTGCTGGTCTTTTGTAACGTTGGTTATCGTTCCGCCAAACATGTCGATCCTCAGTGTGTCGCCCGCCTCGGTTGCTTCGGCGCACTCAGGCGATTCAAATATGGGCAGTCCGATGTTAATACAGTTGCGATAGAATATCCGCGCGAACGACTTGCCCACCACAGCCGATATGCCGACCGCTTTGATTGACAATGGAGCGACCTCGCGCGACGACCCGCATCCGAAATTATCGTCGGCAACTATGATATCACCCGGCGACACGGTATTGACGAAATCTGCGTCATGATCTTCCAGGCAGTGCCTGGCCAGCTCTTTGTCGTCGGTGAGATGGCACCAGCGACCCGGCATAATAACATCGGTGTTGATGTCGCTGCCGACACGGTATACTGTCCCCTGCAATGTCGTCACGATATTTCCTCCGGAGATCCAATTCGCCCAAGGACAGCCGATGCAGCCGCCACAGCCGGATTGGCCAAGTATACTTGTGAACTGAGATGCCCCATGCGACCGGCGAAATTGCGATTAGTGGTAGAGACGCACACTTCATCTTCGCCCAGCACTCCCATATGTCCACCTATGC
>JBHHVC010000159.1:0-6674 GCA_046754125.1 Candidatus Zixiibacteriota bacterium | reverse complement strand
AGCATGTCGCATACTGATTCCAAGGCTAACGGAGGAGTTGAGTATTTCTATAAAGTAGCTGCGGTTCGAAAGGCAGTCGATTCGGCTGGAAACGTGGTCAATCTTACTGGAGCCTCCGAGGCTGTTGGCCCGGTGAAAGCCGTTGGACAGTGGTTCAACATGAATCGATTCATATGCCTGGTTTTCACGCTGTTTGTGTGTGGATCGATCATTTGGTTCATCCGTAAGGCTAAATCGGGTGGTGACATATATGTCCGCAAGATAGCTGGTATCGACGCAGTTGATGAAGCTGTTGGGCGCGCCACAGAGATGGGAAAAAAAATATTCTTTATCCCGGGTATTCAGGATATGAACGATGTTCAGACCATCGCCGGGATTGCTATTCTTGGCAGGGTGGCGCAGGTAGCGGCTGAATATGACACTTGGCTGGAAGTGCCGGTATCCAAGTCTATGGTGATGGTGACCGCCCGTGAAACAATGAAGGAAGCGTATACCAAAGTTGGTAGTCCCGATGCCTACAACGAGGCCCAGGTGCATTATCTGACCGATGACCAGTTTGGCTATGCGGCTGCTATCGACGGAATGGTAGTGCGAGAAAAACCTGCCACTATTTTCTATATGGGGGCTTTCTTTGCAGAATCACTGATTTTGGCTGAAACAGGAAACTCGGCCGGCGCCATACAGATCGCGGGGACTGCCATGCCATCGCAGCTCCCGTTTTTTGTGGCAGCCTGTGACTATACACTTATCGGCGAGGAGCTTTTTGCGGCTTCTGCCTACCTCTCACGGGAACCGCGACAACTTGGTTCACTAAAGGGGCAGGATGTCGGCAAAGCGCTGTTCCTGTTCTTAATAATACTTGGCCTGGCACTTGAGTTGGCCGGCGTTCAGATAATGGGAGATTGGCCTAGCAAGTTCCTGCAAGTGCAGTGAGCAATTAGGGACTGTCGGCTAACCAAATAGCGCATGCGACGAGAAGTACCACTTATAATCACAACTATAGCGGGGCTGGTATTTGCCATTAGCTATTTTGTACCGCACTGGCCGTTTGGTGAGTCGGAATCTGTTTTCGGTGACTGGATATCTATCGTGCAGGCGTTTGCGATCTGGTTGGGCGCGCTGAACCTCCTGAAGGTTTCGGGTGAGAAAATAGTCCATAAACGAGAAGGATGGGGATATGCAATAGTCATCATCCTTTCGCTATTGGCGACATTGGCGGTTGGATTCTATAGCGGGATCGTCGGCAAGATGGCTGATGTGGAGATGTCGTTCCGTTCTCCAGGCACCGCATTTGACTGGGTCTATTTGTACATATATACGCCGCTGACCTCAACGATGTTCTCAATGCTGGCCTTCTTCGTGGCTTCCGCAGCATATCGGGCTTTTCGCGCTCGCAATCTTGAAGCGACTATTCTGCTTCTGACTGGCTTCCTCGTGATGGGTGGGCGCGTGCCTTTGTTTGATATGGTGACCAACGGTTTCCTGGATTTTCCGCTATTCAGTAAAATTGCCGAGTGGATAATGAGCTACATCAATTCAGCCGGGCAGCGCGCAATCATGATCGGCATTGCGCTGGGAATAATGTCGAGTTCATTGCGCGTCATTCTGGGTATCGAACGATCGCACATAGGTGGGAAGTGATTTGTTGCACTATTTCGCGGTGACGCTGTCAATCATCCTGGGTTTGTCGCTCTTATACGTGCTTTACAGGACCATAATTGGCCGACCCGTTGAACGCCGCATCGTTTTTGTGTACATTGCGTTTGCTGTTGCTCTGCCCCTGTTGATGGATTTCTCTGCACCGGTTCCGATTACCGGCGAAGTGCAACAGCTTGCCGATGCTCTTGATAAATTACAGCCCGGGTCAAAAGTACTGGTAGCCTATGACTTTGACCCGCCATCTGCACCCGAGTTGCAACCGATGGCGGTGGCATTCACCCGGTATGCCCTGCGACGTGATCTGAAGTTGATAATCATGGGCCTCTGGCCACAGGGCCCGCAACAGGCCGAACAGGCGTTCCAGACAGCGCTGGCCGACCCTGAGATCGCCGCAAAAAATCTCAAGTACGGCGTCGACTATGTTAACCTCGGCTTTCAGTCCGGCAATGAGTTTGTGATTCAGAGCATGGGTTCCGGATTCAAGCGAATGTTTCCCAAAGATGATAGAGGAACGCCGTACGACTCGATCCCGCTGGTGAAGAACGTGTTTAATTTTAGCAATGTCGACTTCATCATGGAATGGAGTTCAGGCAAGCCGGGTACTGTCGAGTGGGTGCAGATTGCTGTTGACCGATTTGGCTCTCGAATGGGGGCGGGCAATACGGCGGTGCAGGCCCCTCAGGTCTACCCTTATCTTCGGGCCGGTCAGTTGGTCGGGCTGTTAGGGGGGATGAGCGGCGCGGCCGAGTTTGAACGCGCTGTGCAGGAGAAGGGGAAGGCGAGTACCTTCATGCTCTCGCAGATGATTGCCCATGCAACCGTGATCGCCTTTATTCTCATCGGCAACGCGGCATTCTTCACCGAGCGAAAAAAGAGGAAGAAATAGACAATATGTCGGTCAGTATTAGTATCTGGATTGCAGCGCTGCTTACGCTCGGGATTTACTCCTTCCTGTACAAGGACAACCCTGTCTACAAGTTCTGTGAAGCCGTGTTTGTCGGCTGTTCGGCCGGGTACTGGGCGGTTGTTTATTTCTGGGACAATCTCGATAAGAAGTTCTGGACGGGTGTCTTTCCCGATGACGGTTCCGACCCACAATACGTACTCTGGTTTGGCGCCTTTCTTGGCCTGTTCATGCTGGCTCGTCTGATCCCGAAGATCGGTTGGCTGTCGCGATGGCCACTGTCATTTATCGTCGGGGCTACGGCTGGTTTGTACATGATGCTCTACTTTGTCTCCAACGGCCTGAACCAGGTTGCCAGTACGCTCGCTATTCCGCGCGAAGCGGTCACCGGCGCAGTCGTTTGGGGAGAAGTTGGCGGTGCCCTTGTGATTGCCGTCGGTGTGTTTACCGGACTGATATATTTCTTTTTCTCCAAGGAGCACAAGGGGTTGTTCGGGGCGAGCGCTCGCGTTGGAATCTGGTTCCTGATGGCCACTTTCGGTGCCCACTTTGGATATACGGTGATGAGCCGTATGTCATTGCTCATCGGACGGGTTGATTTTCTATTTCGTGACTGGCTGAGGCTATTAAACTAGTGCCAGCGGCAGCGGCTATACCGCGTGCTGAATTCCAGCCGTTGCCATGTCGCTTTGCTGTTCCTCTTGTACTTTGTTTCGTTGCACTGTCAGCTTCCGTCGGCTCGACTGAAGTTGATGCCCGTCTTGATTCCACCTATGCCCATGCCATCGATTCGAATATTGTCATAGTTGCTCCGGCGACTTCATTGCTGGCTATCGACTACAAATATGATGCCGGTACACAGATCGACCTGTCGTGGGTACCGTCGATTGATGACCGTCTGGCTGGAGGAGATGTGAGGGGATACGAACTGTATCGGATCGCCGACGAATCCGAACCTGAACTGATTTCGAAACTCCCTCCCGGAAGTAATTCGTTCAGCGACAGGGATGTCAAGCGGGAGCAAGTGTATCGTTACTACCTGATGGCTCTCTCGGCGACATCCTCGTTCCCGTCAAATCAGACCGTTCCAGTAAGTCCCCATCGAGAATGGATTGATTTCGACCGCAAGTGGCTGTTCCTGATAGCTGCCATCATAACGGCGGCAGTTATCTACTTTGTAGAAACTGCCAGACGGGGGAAGAAGCTATTCGTTCGGAAAATCGCCGGTCTGGAAGCAATCGACGATGCTGTCGGCAGGGCAACCGAGATGGGGCGGCCGGTTTTGTTCATTCCCGGTATCCACGACATGGACGATGTCCAGACACTGGCCGCTCTTACAATACTGGGGCGAATCTCAAGAACGATCGCCGACTACGACACACAGATACATATGCCGGTAGCCCGTTCGCTGGTCATGACCGCAGCGAGGGAAACTATCAAGCAGTCATACATGGCGGCCGGTCGGCCCGATGCATACAGCGACGACATGGTGACATATATTACCGATGAACAGTTCGGTTATGTGGCGGCGGTAGATGGAACGATGGTCAGAGAAAAGCCAGCGACCGTGTTTCTACTCGGCGCGTTTTTTGCGGAATCGCTGATTTTGGCCGAAACGGGCAATTCGGTCGGTGCGATTCAGATTGCCGGAACAGCCCGCCCAGCGCAACTACCATTTTTTATTGCTGCCTGTGATTTTACTCTAATTGGCGAAGAGCTTTTTGCAGCCTCGGCCTATCTTTCCGGCGAGCCGCGACAGCTTGGATCGCTCAAGGGCCAGGATGTCGGCAAGGTGATTGCAGTAGTTGCTATTCTGGTGGGCGCCCTGGCTGTTACGGCGTCTGAGGCATGGAAAGTCGACGCAGCCCGGCAGTTGTTCGACCAGCTATCAGGTGTATTCTCGAGCAGGTGATTAAGCGATGAGACGGCAGATACCTCTACTGATCACATTCTTTGTTGGGACGCTGCTGATCGTCTCCGTATTCATCCCACCGCTCCAGACTCTGGGTGAAGACTTCACCGTCTTCTTTGATATAATTGCTGTCTTTGCATTCTTCCTCGGCGGCGGTAACCTGATGCGCGTGCATATTTCCAAACTGCGCAGACAGCAAAAGGACTGGCTGTTTTCGATTGTTACCATCACGGGCTTCGTCGTTACGCTTTGGGCAGGTCTGTTCAAAATTGGCAACCCCGGGGGGATAATGGCAGCCGTAGACTCTGAGGGGTCGTTGTTCATGACAATTTTCAACAGTGTGATCAACCCCCTGCAATCAACTATGTACTCGCTATTGGCCTTTTTTGTGGCTTCGGCCTCCTACCGCGCCTTCCGGGCCAAGAACCGCGAAGCAACGCTTTTGCTGGTAGCTGCTTTCATCATTCTCATGGGACGCACCCCTCTTGGCGTAATGCTGACCGGCTGGGTGCCTGATTCATTGTCAATTATGCAGGTGCCGAACCTTGCTGTCTGGATCATGAACGGTCCCAATCTGGCCGGGCAGCGAGCAATTATGATAGGTATTGGTCTCGGAGTCATATCGATGTCGCTACGTTTGATCTTAGGGATTGAACGATCGTATCTTGGAGACGACAATGCCTAGTCTCGGCGTCATCATATCGCTGGTCGTTGTTTTTGGTGGTTTGCTCTGGTTCCTTGTGCAGTCGCTCAAAGGCCGGGAAGTCGGTCGGCGCGTGATATTCTTGTTTATCGCTGTGTCAGTCGCCTCTCCAATACTGTTTAATATGACCTTTGAGGAACATGCCACTCCGGTTGTGAAGGCTTTTTTCAGCAGAGTCGACAATCTGCCGGCCGGATCAAACGTGCTCATCTCGTTCGATTTTGACCCGGCTATGGCTCCCGAGGTGCAGCCGATGGCCGATGCGATCTCGCGCCACTGTCTGGACAGGGGGCACAAGGTTATTTTCATGTCGCTCTGGGCCACCGGTCAGTCATTGATGACCACAACGCTCACCAATGTCATTTTCCCCGAGTTTCCCGAAAAAGTCGATGGTATTGACTATGTCAATATCGGCTACAAGGCAGGTAACGAGGGTGTGCTGAATGTCATCGTGACTGATTTCAAGAAGATGTTTCCCGCCGATGCCAACGGTGTCCAACTCGATAGTATTGAGATATTCGACGACGTCCGATCCTGTGCCGACCTTGACATGATAATCGCGCTGGGTGGCGGAAGACCCGGACCCAAGGAATGGGTGTTGTTCGTTGGCGATCCGGCCGATGTTCAGGTTGCTGCCGGCGTAGCAGCGGTAGTTGCTCCGCAGTTGTATCCCTACTATCCTCAGCAACTATTCGGGATTCTCGGAGGCGTCAAGGGCGCAGCCGAGTACGAGCAACAACTGAAAGAAGCTCATCCTCGCTTTGCAGATATGACGACTCCCGGACTACAAATGATGGGACCTCAGACGCTTGCTCATGTTGTCATAATGGCCTTTATCGTTATTGGAAACATCGCCTATTTCAGAAGCCGCAAAAAGGTGGATAGCTGATGCGGCGGACGACCTATATTGTCATGGCATCGGTGTTTGTTCTGTTTGCTGTAAGTTGGATCGTCAAGGCTATGGTGCTATCAGGCTCCGGCGACGATCATATTCTGCAGGCGTTTTTAGTGACTATTTCGGTATTTTTGACTCTCTGTATTTTTTCTTTCCTCTATCAGGACAACCCATACTATAAGTTTGCCGAGCATTTGTTTGTCGGGGTGTCGGCGGCATACTGGATGTGTCAGGCCTTTTGGACGACCATCGTCGGGAATCTTTTCCCGCGCATCTCTCGCGGGCTATCCGAAGCATTTGGCCAGCAGTACCAGCCGGGCGACCTGAACTTTTTCTACTGGATACCGGTGATACTCGGCATCCTGCTTTTGATGCGCCTGTCGCCGAAGGGCGGATGGCTCTCGCGGTGGCCGTTGGCTTTCATTGTTGGTACTACTGCCGGACTCAACTTTGTGCGCTACCTGCGAAGCGATTTCGTGGTGCAGGTCTCTTCTACCTTTGTGCCTCTGCTTGGAAAAGAACCACATCAGTGGTCCGGAGTAGGTTCGTTTTTTTCGCACCTGAGCCTGTCGGCCAGCGGGCAGTTGATTGCAATTGCCAC
>JBHHVC010000158.1:0-6706 GCA_046754125.1 Candidatus Zixiibacteriota bacterium | reverse complement strand
ATCAAGTACGAAGGCTATATTACTAAGCAAGACCGCGATATTGCCAGATTTCACAAGATGGAATCAGCGCAAATCCCGGACGAATTTGATTATGCAATAGTGACCGGCCTGAAAAGGGAGGCGCTTGAGAAGTTCGGGCGCTATCGGCCTTATTCTCTTGGTCAGGCCGGGCGACTGGAGGGTGTGACGCCGGGCGACCTGGCTATTCTCTCGGTCTATCTGAAAAGACACAAAGAAGCCCACGGCTCAGCATGAGTGATATAGTAATTGATGTCTGTGAAAGCGACGTACTTTCAAAGTTCGACCCACGCAATGCGCTCGCCGACTACTACCGACTGTTAGAAAAAGAGAACGAGGCCATTAATCTGTTTGCCCGCAGTGGCAAAGTCAGTCTTTCCCGATTAGCCGCCGAGTCGCTGCTGCCATTTTTCCTTCTGGCGCAAGGTGAGGCCTCCTGTGTTTCACGTGAAACATCCCCCCGTCAATTATCCGGACAAGTCAAAAGGTATCTCGATGTCGGTTCCGGCGGTGGGATGCCGGCAATACCTTTCTTGATCACGCACGAAGTCGAGTCAGCGACACTTGTCGAGCGCACTCAGAAAAAAACCGTTGCTCTCGATCGTATGATCGTCGCTCTAAATATCGAGGCAAGAATTGTAAGCAAGAACTTAGACGAATGCCGATTCAACAAGCTGTTCGATCTTGTCACGGTCCGCCAGATCAGGTTGACTCCGCATCTGCTGAAAGCCATTTGTAGATTGCTCACGCCAAATGGTTTGCTGGTGTACTACTCGTCACTTCAATCGGACTTCACTCAAAAAACACGTTACCGCACCTATCTCTACAGGTTCGATAACAGGTTGCCGGAGAAAGCGTTTACGCTCATCAGTCTTGCCAATTAGTTTTTCAACAACTTTTTGTTGCACCGCACTTTTTGGCAGTTTACCATAGTCTGGTAGCTGATTACAAACAATCTCGTTACTGCCGAAGGAACAGCATATGGCCCGAATTATCGCCATTACTAATCAAAAGGGAGGAGTCGGCAAAACGACGACCGCTGTCAATCTCAGCTCCTGTCTGGCCGCCGCCGAGCACAAGACTTGCCTGGTCGATATGGATCCGCAAGCCAACTCGACCAGTGGAATCGGCCTCAACCCGGAGAAAATCGAGCAATCTATCTATAATTGTCTCGTCGATCGAACGAATGCAACCGAGGTCATTCTCCCGACTGAACTGTCCTGTCTCAATATCATACCATCGTCTATTTCATTGGTAGGAGCCGAGATCGAGTTAGTGCAAATGATGTCGCGTGAAAGCCGGTTGAAAAACGTGCTGGCTCCTATACTCGATGAATATAAGTATATTATCATAGACTGTCCGCCCTCGCTGGGGCTTTTGACGATTAACACCTTGACCGCCGCCGACTCGATTATAATTCCTATACAGTGCGAGTATTATGCGTTGGAAGGGTTGGGACAGTTGATGAATACAATCAACCTTGTGCGCCAGAACCTCAATCCATCTTTGGAAATCGAAGGCGTGCTTCTGACCATGTTCGATGGCCGACTCAATCTGTCGCGACAGGTGTCGGACGAAGTGCGCAAACACTTTGACAGTCATGTGTACAATACGGTGATTTCACGCAACGTCCGCTTGTCAGAAGCACCGTCGTTCGGAAAACCGATAATCCTCTATGATGTCATGTCGACGGGTGCGGAAAACTACATGGCGCTGACTAAGGAGGTGCTGGCCGGATGAGCAAGATAGTTCTTGGAAAAGGCCTGGAGGCGTTGATTCCGGGACAGGGCCAGGCCGCTTCAGATGAACGCAGTTATCAGACGGTGTCGGTCGATCGGATTGCGCCCAACCCGATGCAGCCGCGGCGCGATTTCGATGAAGACCGCCTGCTCGAACTGGCCTCCTCGATCAAGGAGCACGGTATCATGCAACCGCTGGTAGTACGCAGAGAGGGGTCGTCGTTTACTATCATAGCCGGCGAGCGACGCTATCGTGCGGCACGATTGGCCGATATGGAACAGTTGCCGGTGATTGTGATAGACGATGTCAGCGACGATCGACTTCTCGAACTGGCTTTGGTCGAGAATGTGCAGCGTGAGGACCTCAACCCGATAGAAACGGCCGAGGCGTACCGAACACTCATGGAGCGTTGTTCGCTCACTCAGCAGCAGATGGCTGAACGTCTGAACAAGAGCCGCTCGGCAATCACTAACTGTCTGAGATTGCTGACGCTGCCCGATCCGGTGAAGAAAATGATTCGTTCCGGACAACTTTCCGAGGGGCATGCGCGCGCGCTGATGTCGATTGAAAGTGAAGAAGCTCTTATGCGTCTGGCCCAGCGTATTGTAAGCGAAAAACTGTCGGTCCGTTCGATCGAACGACAGGCCCGTCGCATGACAGGACGCAGGGCAACTCGGCGTACCCCGCCTGAACTGGTTCAGGCTGAATCGTCCCTTAAACAAATGTACGGTACGTCGGTGAAGATTCATCATGGCTTGAAACGGGGCCATATCGAGATTGAATACTATGGCAACGAGGATTTGGAACGGCTTCTCGATCTATTGTATCGAGCAAACCGGTAAATTATGGCTGCAGCACGGCGTGTCACAATTATGGTCATGCCCGAAGGGACAGGTTCACGACGGGAATATCATGTTCGGGTCTGGATTGTAAAGGCTGCCCTCGTCGCACAGGTGCTTATTGTTGTCGGCATCGTGCTGTTTTTTGTGTTCCAGGGAAGTCTTATGGCACGAGCCGCAGTTGCCAGTCGGCTCGAAAAGGAGAATGAACGATTGCTGCGATACCAATACAAAGTCGCCCTGTTGGAAGATAATCTCAAACAGGCCCGCGATATTGTCGGACGGCTTACCGAGTTGGCCGGGATTGACTTTCAACTCCCGGAACTGCCGGACGATTCGACACTCTTTGCAAGTATCGAACAACCGCTTCAGGCGGTGGTCCCAAGACCGGCATCAGGCGACATGAGCCTGCCATCGGGACTACCGATACGGGGATTTGTGACACAGGATTTTGATATCACAACTGACGGGCACTATCACCCCGGAGTGGATATCGCCTGCGCAGAAGGAACGCCGGTACTAGCAACGGCGAAGGGAATAGTGGTAACCGCCAACTATGATTCAACATATGGTTACCAGGTTCTGATTAGTCACAATGATAGTGTCAGCACGCTCTATGCGCACAACCTTGAACTACTTGTCGAGAGCGGGCAGCAGATTGCCGCCGGCAGTCGCATCGCTCTGTCTGGAAACACCGGTATATCGTCCGCTCCGCATGTACATTATGAAGTCAGAATACACAACCAACCAATAGACCCGCTGGAAAATCTGTACTATGAAAAGGATTAACTCAAACGAATCGGATGGGATTATGAGTACCATCATCGGCAAGGAAACGACATTCACCGGAACGCTGGATGTCAAAGGCGCACTGCGTGTTGACGGAGTGGTCAAAGGGAAGATAATCTGCTCCGACTGCGTCACCGTCGGACCAACCGGGCAGGTGGAGGCCGAGATTGAGGCCGACACGGCAATCGTGGCGGGGCGCATGACCGGCAATATTGCGGCCACCGAGACTATCGAATTGCAGGCCAAATGCGAGATGGAGGGCGACCTGCGGACCAAATCGCTGGTTATTGAGCAGGGAGCAATTTTCTGCGGTGCCTGCAATATGAAAGACGCTCCGCCTGACTTGGGCTTCCTGCCACCGGAGAAACCATTGGAAAGGCCAAAAAAGCAGGAAATACTAATGTCAGACGACAAGAACGGCTGATTTGTAGCGAATTCGGCCATTTTTGGTGGACAACCTGTTGATTCTGTGGATAACACAGTAGGCTGTTGTGGCGCTGCTACTTAATACGCTTGGGAGTGCCTTTGCATATGTCGTTATCCACACGAGTGATGCAATGTCTATCACTTGTTGGAATGAGAACTTAGGCGACAAGTCTTAAGTTACATGTGAAACAGAAAGGACGACCGGCTCCGGTATTAGGCGAGCTGTTTTTCGGTTATCAACAGCCCTTTTCCCGGCCTGCCAAGTCTACGTTTCTTTGTGCGATGCAGTCGTAGCGGTTGATGCCAGTAGCTGTGTGGGGGGGTATGGGTGTCAAAGAAACTGCTTAATCCAATAGTCGGTGGCAACCGATGCACAGGTGAGGCTGTACAAAGTGGTTCATGGCGCATGTGGCTGGCGCCACAAACAGAATGTTAACAACTGTCGGAGGAATAGATGTCGAGTCCGAGCACAAAAACCGATCTGAATGCTGTAGAAGAACTCAACAATGCACATTTTCGGATAAGAGCTGAAATCGCAAAGGTCATTGTAGGCCAGGAAAATGTTATTGAACAGTTGCTTGTCTCGTTGCTGTCATCAGGCCACAGCCTTCTGGTCGGTGTGCCGGGCCTGGCCAAGACGTTGCTGATTTCGACGCTGGCCAGAGTGCTCAACCTTAATTTCAGCCGCATCCAGTTCACGCCTGATCTGATGCCATCCGACATAACCGGCACAGAGATAATTGAGGAAGATCGCAGCACCGGCACGCGGCAGTTTCGGTTTGTAAAAGGGCCGGTCTTTGCCAACATCGTTTTGGCGGACGAAATAAATCGAACTCCACCAAAAACGCAGGCCGCCCTGCTGCAGGCTATGCAGGAGCACGAGGTGACGGCTGCCGGTGACACATACAAACTCGACGAGCCATTTTTTGTCCTTGCCACCCAGAACCCGATTGAGCAGGAGGGGACCTATCCGCTTCCCGAAGCGCAACTCGACCGTTTCATGTTTAATATCCTAGTCGACTATCCTTCTGCTGATGAAGAGCGGGAAATTGTCAAGACAACAACCGCAGTTACAGACTACCAAACCGAAAAGATCCTTTCGGCTGCCGACATTGTCGGATTTCAGCAATTGGTACGCCGGGTGCCTGTGTCTGATCATCTGGTGTCGTACGCCGTTCAATTAGCACGCGCGACACGCCCACATGAATCGGACGCCGCTGAATTTGTGAAGAACTGGGTCAACTGGGGAGCCGGGCCGCGCGCATCACAGTATTTGATTCTGGCCGCCAAGACGCGCGCCATTCTCGACGGGCGTCCCACTCCCGGTCCGGAAGATGTTCGTTTTGCGGCTTACCCGGTGCTGCGACACCGTATTGTCACATCCTTCAATGCCGAAGCGGACGGTGTTGATACGGTGGAGATAATCAGGCGCGTGCTCGAAACGGTGAAGGAACCTCGTTGACAACCAGCCGCAACATGACGCGGCATCGCATTTTCTTTGGCGATGCGCGAAATATGTCACGGGTTGACGATTGCTCAGTCCATCTGATTGTTACCTCACCCCCCTACTGGCAACTGAAAGACTACGGCTCCGACGATCAGATCGGATTTCACGACTCATACCAAGACTATATCAACAACCTGAACTTCGTCTGGCTCGAATGCGCTCGTGCCCTGCACAACGGTTGCCGGATGTGCATCAATGTCGGCGATCAGTTCGCACGTGCCGCATACTATGGGCGCTACAAAGTCATCCCGATACGCACCGAGATTATTCGTATGTGCGAAACGATTGGTTTTGATTTCATGGGTTCAATCGTCTGGCAAAAAGTTACAACCTGCAACACGACCGGTGGTGCGGTTATTATGGGATCATATCCCTATCCGCGCAACGGCATTATCAAGGTTGACTACGAGCACATCCTGTTGTTTAAGAAAGCAGGCGCTAGTCCCAAAGTGGATGGCGCAACGAAAGAGGCCTCCCGGTTATCCAAAGATGAGTGGAACAGTTATTTCTACGGGCACTGGAACTTCCCCGGCCAACGGCAGTCGGATCATCTGGCCATGTTCCCCGAAGAACTTCCGAAACGATTGATAAAGATGTTTAGCTTTGTTGGTGAGACAGTGCTGGACCCGTTCATGGGAAGCGGCACAACGGCGCTTGCGGCGATAGGCACCGAGAGAAACTCGGTCGGATATGAGATCAATCGCAACAATGAAAGTATCATCAGGGAAAAACTCTCTCGTGCAAATGATCTGTTCGACATTTCTGCCGTCTCTTTTGACCGGGACGAGAACTCGTTCATTGACGCTCAGGATTATGACAAACTGCCGTACAGGTTTAGTGACCCTCACGCGCTGGACAAAACAGTTGACCCGCGAAAGCAACCGTATCGCTCACGTATTACGGCCGGTGTGAATGTCATGGCCGATGCCGACGGTTAAGCGTTCCACGAGGTGACAATGTTCGAAGCATTCAGATTGCAAGCTCTCCCCTCTCCTGCGAAGCTCTTTGTCGGGCTGTTCACGACACTGATGGTGTGCGTGTGCGTGTGGGCGGTGTCGATCTACTACGTCGACAAGAGCATTGAGGCTTTCGAACGCGGCCCTCTCTATGAACAGGAGAGCACGGACATACCCAACCCCCAAACCGGTGACGACAACAGGCTTCGGGAAAACTTCGGTCTTGCCCATACGCACATCAATGGTCAGACACTGCTGTTCTTTGCTGTCGGTTTCGTTTTTCTCGCTACGAGCCGCCCGGCCCGACAAAAGAAACTCGTTCTGTCGTTATTCGCTTCGTCAATTGTTGTGCATGCGATTGGCCTTAGCGGGCAGGGATACTTCTGGCTGTTCGATGATCTGCTCGCTTTGAGCGGACTGGCAATTCTGGT
>JBHHVC010000157.1:0-6738 GCA_046754125.1 Candidatus Zixiibacteriota bacterium | reverse complement strand
GCTCGCTTGGGAAACTTGCCCATCAGTTCGCCAGCCACTTCCTGATAGAACTGCATCCCCGATTCGAGCGATTCAATGGCTGCCTCAACATATATTTGAGGTGGCTTTGCAATGTTCTTTTTGGCAGTAGCCAGAAAAGCCGGCACAGCTTTCATCCGGCTAATTACCGACACGACCTTTTCCGACATTGGCGCGTGTGGGGAGAGCATCAGAAGATATATGCCATCGACAACTTCATCGACGTAGAGTTGGGGAGATTTTTTGTGCCAGCGTATTTTTTTCAGATCGAGAAGAGCAATATCTACATTGGACTTTATCAATTTGTGATTCAGCTTGTCGTGATCACTTAGATTTGCCTGTTTGATTCTGTACAGTTTTTTTTCGTAACTGGTCAGCTTCTTGATTATCTGCTTCACTGATTTGGCTGAGTAGTCGGTAAAACGGTGATCATAAGCATGAATACCCATTTCGGTCGAATGAACGGGGTAAAAAGATTGCAGCGTTTCCAGGATTTCTCCGGATAGCTGGCCAAAGGTCAGGGATTTCTTCGCCTGAGCTCCGGACAGGGTCAAAAGCAGGATCGACAGCACAAGGGTGCCTATTTGTGTTTTTTTGCCAGTCATGTCACCTCCAGAATGTCAATCGGCCAATGTAGGCAGTATCTTCAGGCCGGGCAAGAGTCTTCGGTTAGTGAAAAGAGCCCGACAAGCTCTATATGCATGGTGTGAGGGAACATATCAACGGGCTGGACTTTCGGCAGCTGGTAGCCTGAATCGATGATTCGGCGTGCATCGCGAGCAAAAGTTGACGGATTACAGGAGATGTACAGCAATTTCTCAGGTTGCAATGAAAGTAGCCTTTTGAGTGCTTTGGGATGCAATCCAGCACGAGGCGGATCGATAATGACCACATGGAAATCGGCCAGGTTGGTCGGTGGCGCTTTAAGGAACTCGGCTACATTTGCTTCGATGAAGTTTGTATTGGTAATGCCGTTCAGTTCGGCATTTTCGCGAGCGGCTCTGATTGCATCGCTGACAAGTTCCACTCCAAGCACTTCGCTGACCTGTCCGGCGAGTAGTATACTGATCGAGCCGGTTCCGCAGTACAGGTCGAGCACCCGGTCGCCCGGATCAGGTTGCAACATTTCAAAAGCGGTTCGATAGAGAGTCTCGGCCTGTACCGGGTTAGTCTGGAAGAACGAATTGGCCCGAATACGAAAGGTCTTGTCACACAGGAGTTCCTCTATATAGCCGGGGCCGTGCAGTATTGATTCAATCTCTCCAACAGCAATGTTCGATCGCTTGTCGTTCTGATTGTGTATGATAGTAACTACTGCCGGAAAATCGTGAGTCATCTGTCGGACTAGTTCTTCCGCATTGGGAAAGTCCCCGTAGTTGGTCACTATATTGACCATTGTTTGCGAGGTTCGTTTGCCCTCGCGTATGACCAGGAATCTCATGTATCCGGTATGCTGTTTGACATCGTAGACAGGAATGGACTCTCTGGTCACCCAATTGCGAATCCAATCGACCAGCTTGTTCGACAGTTGTGACTCAAGATGGCATTGCCGCAAATCGAAAATCTTGTCGTAATGCCCGCGCTGGTGAAGACCGAGAGTGAAGCTTTCATCTGTGGTGACATGAAAGGAAAACTCCATCTTGTTACGATAGAAGAACTTTTCGCCCGAACCGATCACGTCGGCGACTTCGACATCAGTTATATGTCCCAGTCGCGCAAGACAATCAACGGTTTGATGTTTCTTGTACTTCAGTTGCTCATTGTAGTCGAGGTCCTGCCAGGAACAGCCGCCGCAAATGGAGAAGTGTTCACAAACAGCTTCGATTCGCTTGTCACAACGCTTCATTATCTCATGGACAATGCCGTTATAGTAGCGTGGTTTGGAACGAACGATTTCGGCGCGTACTCGTTCACCGGGAAGTCCACCATTGAGGAAGATTACTTTGCCGTCCAAGTGCCCGACCGCCTTGCCGTCGAAGGCCAGGTCGGTGATGTCTATCTCTATTATTTTTCCATTCATGATTGACGATCGGTATTATTGGCGGCGTGGTTGTTGGTGCGGCACAATATGTCGGGGCGATCACATTCGTCAAGCTCCACCTGAACCGTGCCGTGACCGATGTCGAACTGTTTTGACAATATAGTGTTGACAGCAACGACGATTTCCGGTGCTTTGGGCAAAGTTGCCTCTTCGACGCAGACATGACACGACAGAGCCACCTCGCGGGACGACAGCGACCAGATATGCAGGTCATGCACGTTGGTAACACCGTCAACCCGACCGACTGCATCCAGAACCGCATCGAAGTCAATACCATCCGGCACAGCCTCCAGAAAAATAATCACCGCCTCCTTTATCACAAGATACGATGACCAGAAGATCATGAGACCGAGAATGACTGACAGGACGACATCGATCACGACCAGACCGGTGAGCATAATAGCAACGCCAGCGCCGATCACCGTGACCGAAGAGACGGCATCATAGGTCATGTGAAGGAAGGCTGCCTTCATGTTGAGCGACTTGCCTTTCTCCGAATGAAGCAGAACCATCGACACAACATTGCCCACCAAGCCAATGACGGCTACGGTCAGATAGACAGACGGCTGAGTTATCGGCTGCGGATTGGCCAGTCGTTCGAATGCCGCGAGAATAATGAATACGGCAATGACTACCAGCGACACAGCCGAAATCAAGGCCGTCATCACTTCCAGCCGCAGAAGACCGTATGTGGAGCGTTTGGTTGCCGGACGCGAAGATCCCTTCAGGCCTATCCAGGCCAGAACCAGCGCCGCGACATCCGATAAATTGTGGGCTGCATCGGCAAGCAGAGCCAAATAGCCGGTAAACAGCCCGCCGACAATTTCTGCTGCTGTGATGGCCAGATTAAAGACTATCGTCCAGAGCAGCTTTCTGCCGGACATGTCGCCTACAGTGTGAGTGTGTGCCACTATGTAGTATCCAATCCTTCAGACATCAGAAGGAATAAGAGTTGCCTTAGTGATTTCACCGCTCACTTTTCGATCAGGTTTTTCATCGCGATTATCATACCGAGGTGATAGACTTCATGCAACGACAGAAATGCCAGAGCGTCGACAAACGATGTCAGAGTCATGTCGACAGTTGAAACGTTGAGCGCCTCAGAGTACATGCAGTCGATCATGTGCGGAAGATCAGACCTGAGACGCGCGTGAAGCAATTCAAGATCGTCGAGCGTTTTGTCAAATGCCGGCGGTTCGCCGCTCCATTGTGAGGGAACCGTCCCTTTGCCGAAAAAGCTGAGATATTCGTCGTCCACCGGCAGCGGCCTTCCTATTCGCCGATAGAGCAGCGAGGCATGCACTGCAACGAGATGTCCAGCCTGCCAGTGAATGTGATTTCGCAGGCCGTCTGGAACAATGGCGACTCGATCTGCAGGGATGCTTCGAACAAGCTTGACGGTCTTTTGGCGCACCTTCTCGAATTGTTCCAGCAGCAGGGCAGTTCTATCGTCAATCAACGGTCATTCTCCATTCAGTAGTTTCAGTACCAGAAAACCCGCCACTAACAGCAGGACAAAACCGATGGCCAGCATGTTGAAATACCGATCTATGAATTGCCTGATGCCATCGCCGAAACGGCGGTAGAGCAGGCCGATAAGCCCGGCCACTATGAAAAATCGTAGCGAGCGGCTGATTACCGAAGCAATGACAAAGGCCGGGAAACTCATTTTGAAGAAACCGGCAGCGATGGTAAACACTTTGTATGGAATCGGCGTGAAACCGGCGATACCCACTGCCCAGGGACCTACCTGCATTCCGAACATCTCTTTTTCGTTGAACCAATACTGTGCCTGGGCCAGCAACTGATCGGGGTCTGTTCCGGAAAGCGTCGCTGTGACCGCGAGGAACTTTTCTCCAATAAGATCAAATGCGAATGCACCGATGCCGTATCCAACTGCGCCGCCGACAATAGAGCCGATCGTGCAGATCAGGGCAAAGGTAGCCCAGCGTCTATATGCTCCCATGCATAAGCCGATCAAGAGCGCATCGGGTGGTACCGGGAAAAACGATGCCTCGGCCAGGGCAAGAACAAACAAAGCGGTTCGAGCGTGGCGCGATTCACTCCAACGTAATACCCAGTCGTACAAAGCTCGCGACCATCTAAGCGGCACAGTGAGAACACTACTGTTCATCAATTACCCGTACTCGCGCTGCCAACAGTATCATCTGGGGTTGTTTTCTCCAGTTTTAGCCGGACAAGTCGGTTGTCCTGCTGCTCTAGAACTACTATGGTCATATCGGCTATACCAACCACTTCGTCCTTCTCCGGCAATCGACCGAGATGATCCATTATCAATCCGGCCAGCGTGTCGGCCGAATCTTCTGGGAGCGAGGTGTTCATTAATTCATTGATCGCACCCGGCCAGACGGTGCCATTGGCAAAGGCAATACGGTCTGAGTGCTTGACCAATGGCTGCTCTTCCTCGTCGTATTCGTCCTGAATCTCGCCGACAAGCTCCTCAAGAATATCCTCGAGCGAAATAATCCCTGCGGTACCGCCGAACTCATCGAGCACTATGGCCAGATGCATCTTTTCTCGCTGAAACTCACGTAGCAGGCGAGATAGTGGCATTGAATCCGGTACAAACTTAGCTGGACGGACCAAATCCGACAACACTATCAACTCCACGTGCAACTGCTGATGGATCAGGTCCTTAGCGTATAAGACACCAACTACGTGGTCTATCGTCTTTTCATAGACAGGGAATCTGCTATAACCAGTTTCGGTAATAGTGGCCAGGATTGCCTTGGAGTCAGCGTCGGCTGGCAGACCGACGACATCGGTGCGTGGTCGCATCGCTCGCCGCACGGTCGAGTCGGCAAAATCAAATACTGATTTGATAATCTGTTCTTCTGTTTCGTCGAAGACTCCTTTCAGACGACCGTCATAGATCATCTGGTTGATCTCGTCTTCGGTAATGACCTGGCTGCCCTCGTCTCGGTTGATGCCGAGCAGTCGCACCATAGTGTTGGCCATCGCACAAAGCAATCGTGAGAAAACGGACGTAATCCTGAAGAAGATGGTCATCGGCGGAGCTACCAGCCGAGCGAACCTTTCAGGGTGTGACAAGGCGATATACTTTGGGGCCAGTTCACCAACCACAACGGAGGTGATAGTAATCGCTATGGCAATCAGCGCCACAGCGAGAGGTCCGGTCCACACTGGCGTCAGAGAAAACTCCTGCAACAGGGTGTCGAGTCGCTCGACCAGCGCCGCTCCCCCCAACACACCGGCAATGGTACCGAATAGTGTGATACCGACCTGAACAGCGGCAAGAAAACCTTCCGGATTTGCCTTGAGCTTTTCGGCAGCCGCCGCTCCCTTTCTTCCTTCCTGGGAATACTGGCGGAGTCGGCTCCGTCTGCTGGCGATGACGGAAAACTCCGACAGCGCAAACAAGCCGTTAGCCAGAATGAGAGCCACTATGGCCGCCACCTGTACGGCGAGGGGAATGCCCACGTCAGGCTCTAGTCCCGGCAGATGGTAGCGGATCGTCGGGGTCGGTCATATCCGAACTAGACAGCATATCCCTGATAGACTGATTCGGTGGCCATTTTCTCAAGCCGTTCGATTCTCTTCTCGTGAGGCGGGTGAGTGGAAAAGAGTGCAGTGAACCCGCGCCTTGATAGCGAATTGGCGATCATCAGATGAGCTGTGGCAGGGCTGTTGTCGAGATTGAATCTTACTGGGGCGCGATGGAGTTTCTGTAGCGCGGAAGCCAATGGCAGAAACTTTCCGGTCATCCGACCACTTATCTCGTCGGCCTTGTACTCGCGTTGTCTGGAGATGGCAGTCTGTATTATGATCGCGACCAGTGGAGCAACGATTGCCGCGATGAGTAGCCCTATACCACCGCCTCGATTGCCCTCACGCCCCCCGTAACCGCCAAAAAGGGCCCCCCATCGCGCTAATGACGACAAAATGCCGATTGCCCCGGCAAAAGTCGCCGCGATCGCCCCGATAAGCATATCCTTATTGAGAATATGAGCCATTTCATGCCCGATTACGCCCTCGAGTTCGTCCTCATCCAGAATTTCCAGTAGTCCCTCTGTCACTGCTACCGCCGAATGTTCCATGTCTCGACCGGTAGCGAATGCGTTGGGAGCCTTGCTGGGTACGATGTATACTCGAGGGATCTCAATCATGGCCAAAGTGGCAACGCGCTTGACCACGCGGTAAAGACGAGGATGGTCGCTCTCTTTGACTTCGCGCGCCTTATACATGCGAAGAATCATTTTGTCGGAAAACCAGTAGCTGAAAAAATTCATCGCGCAGGCCAGCGTGAAAGCAAGAATCATCCCATTCTGCCCGCCTACCAAGTACCCCACAGTCATGAATACCAGCATCAGCACTAGCATCATGGCAGTTACTTTCAGTCCATTCACACTCGCCGCCTTAACAGAAACCGTCCTTGTTCGGCAAACACGCCTATTCTTCCGCTCGCAATACTATATGCAATTCAGTGAACAGAAGTTCCCGCAAGATATATCCGTCGCACGTACTGAGGTTGTCTTACAAGTTGGCCATATCTGTATTGATTCTTGCAGGCGGCAGACCTCCGGTCTGCCCCTTGACATCAACCGTGTAGAGGCGTAACCTCTAAGGAGGAAACCCACCCCGAGGGCCTGTTGAAAAACCTCAATCATTAGCATTACCGACCAGTCACAGGACATTCG
>JBHHVC010000156.1:0-6746 GCA_046754125.1 Candidatus Zixiibacteriota bacterium | reverse complement strand
TGCACCCGACGAAAAGTACGCACCGGTGAGCCGCTCACCAACAGAGAAACGCCGACAGCGAGCATTGAAGGCATCAGCCGCCTGCGCTACCAGAGCAGGCTCGACACAAAAACCGGTGATTGTTACCTGCTCTTCGCTGTACTCGGATTTCAAAAAAGGAGCAGCGGCTTCCTCCGTTGGTACAAAAATGTGCTGCGCTCCCTGCACCACTGCCTCGGGCGGTGTTATCACCTCTCCATGCTGGTAGAACAGGTTCTTCCGGTTCCTGAAGATGGCGACCAGAATGGGATGCGCGACGATCAAGCTGCCCTGATCAAGCAAAGGATTGCTACGCAGGGAACGACCAAGAATATGAAGCGGAAGCCCTGCTCGGTTGTAGTCGGCTCCGGAGCGAATTGTCGAGTAGAACTTGCCAACGGGACCTCCGGAGGAGCCATGTCGATACAACCATCTGCTGGCCTTCCAGGCCATCTGAGGGAGATTGCGAGACAGTTCAAAAACGTCATGTTGCCTGCAGACCAATCCCGCTCGACCGGAGCGATTCAGAGCATCCCGGACTCCGTCCAGATAGAATGGGTGGCCCCGGCCAATGTTTGTGTACAGAAATGTAAGGCTGGCTCTTCCCGGCACCTATCACCTCATTTTGCCAAATGCAGAATCTACACGCTGGCATTGGCGAAGTCAAATCGGCCACCAAACAATTAGTTGAGTCCTGCCCGTGATTCGCCATATTGATTCTGGTAAGGCAGGACTTTGAGATAATGCAGAAAACCAGGAAAACCAATAATCGCTACCGGCTTTTCCGTCAGCTTCTCTTTGGCCTTACAATCACCGCAATATGCGCAGCCGCCGAAACTATGGTCGGGGCGGACAGTATCCCGTATGCCGAGCGCCGGGAAAAGATGGTGATCAATCAAATCGAGAGTCGTGGCATTACCGATCCACGCGTTCTTTCGGCGATGCGGACTGTCGAGCGACACCGGTTTGTACCGGAAGCGCATCGCGAAAAGGCATATTTTGATCATCCACTCCCCATTGCCAACGACCAGACAATCTCCCAACCATATATTGTGGCGCTGATGACCGAACTGCTCAAACTGGACAGTGGTACCACAGTGCTTGAGGTAGGCACCGGCTCAGGCTACCAGGCGGCAGTTCTGGCCGAGCTTGTTGAGGCGGTGTACACGATAGAGATTGTCCCTGAGCTCGCTGCCAGTGCAGGACAGCTACTTGACGAATTGGGGTATGAAAACGTAACTGTTCGCTCAGGGGACGGCTATGCCGGTTGGCCTGAGAAGGCGCCATTTGGAGCCATTTTAGTCACTTGCGCGCCACCGACTATCCCGGGGCCGTTGATTGATCAGTTGGCTGTCGGAGGACGACTGGTCATTCCGGTCGGAACCGACTGGCAGGAACTTGTGGTTATTGAAAAGAAGAAGAACGGTATTAGTCGACGGGACGTTATACCGGTACGGTTCGTCCCGATGACCGGAAAGGCAAGAAAGGGTGAGTAACAATGACGCTCACCAGAATGATCTGGAAAGGAAATGGAATGAAATACTTTGGATTGGCAATCGCTGCTGTAACTCTAATTGTAAGCTGCGCATCTAGTGGATCAAAAGGTGATACCGCAGTTCAGAAAGAACCGTTCGATTCGACCTACGCGGCCTGGGCCGGAGTCCTGCAATCCTTCATACACGGCGAACTAGTCGACTACGGCGGTCTGAAAGCCAAGAGGGCGGGGCTTGATTCGACAATACGACAACTGGCCGGATTGAGCGCCGACAGATTCAAAACCATGAGCCGTGATGAGCAGATGGCGTTGTGGATTAACGCATACAACGCAATTACGCTCCGTTCTATCGTAGACGCCTACCCGGTTTCCTCAATAAAGGAAATCAATGGTGTCTGGGACAAAAAGAAATGGCTGGTCGCAGGACGAGAGGTAACTCTCAACGAGATAGAGCACAAGATACTACGTCCGGAGTTCAAGGACCCTCGCGTTCATTTTGCGGTGAATTGCGCATCAATTGGCTGCCCACCTCTCAAGCCAAAGCCGTTTGCGGCAGAGACTTTGGACCAGCAGTTGAGTGATGCTGCGTCGACGTTTGTAAACCATCCTACGCGGAACAAGTTCAATTCGTCAGATGGTACTATTACCTCCAGCGAGATATTTTCCTGGTTTGCGGAGGATTTCTTGCCTTTCGGCAATGACCAGACCCTTCCCTCCTTATCCAAAGAAGAAACTGCTGTTTTCAACTTCATCCGATCGTTAGCGAACGATAGTCTCGCGGCGTCACTTGACAGTCGGAGGCAATGGTCGCTGGCTTACGCTCCATATGACTGGAGCCTCAACGACACCGCGAATTGATCCCTCGCATTGTACCGCAATCGAAACATTGCAGCCATAATCCCGGCGCTGAATGAAGAGGAGGCTATTGGCAAGGTCCTGGCCGAGTTGCCGGGCGAAATCGATCGTGTAATTGTGTGCGATAACGGGTCGACCGACGGGACCGCCCAAGTAGCCTCATCTCATGGCGCCGACGTTGTCCTGGAACAAGAACGAGGCTACGGGGCTGCATGTCTTCGCGCAATGGCTGAGTTGAATGACAGTACAGATATCGTGCTATTCCTCGATGCTGACTACTCGGATCGTCCGGCTGAAGCAGTTCTGTTGCTCGATCGCTTAATAGGCGATGATCTAGATTTGGTCATCGGATCACGAATGCAGCGTGCTGCATCACGCCGAGCACTGACCCCGGTAGCGCGCTTTGGAAACTGGCTTTCCACTCGACTTATAAGGTCGTTCTGGGGTTACACTTTCACCGACCTGGGTCCTTTCCGAGCGGTGACTCGCCTCGCGCTAGAACGAGCGCAGATGCGCGATCGCAACTTCGGCTGGACAGTGGAGCTTCAGATACGCTCGGCAAAACTGAAAATGAAGACAGCCGAGGTGCCTGTGTCGTATCGCCAGCGAATCGGTACCTCGAAAATATCCGGAACTGTCATGGGATCGTTCAAGGCGGGGACCAAAATACTCTATCTTATCTTTAGGGAGCTGTTCACTCAATGAAATCCCTTTTGGTCGCGCTCCCGCTCTTCAGCCTCTCCCTTTTCCTGTTCATGGTATGGCCGCAGACAATGCTGGCCAACGAAGGTAATCCCAATATACTTGCCTTTCTCATAATGGCTCAAGTGCTTGCCGTCATCTATTTTTCCATACTCGCGATCGGACGAAAGTGCAGGCTCGAGTTGCGTGCAAACAGAGGACTGTGGATGTTCCTGATTCTGGTTGGATTAGTGACACGGCTGACGATTGTTGTTGGTATCGGCGAACATACTACTCTATCCGATGACGTGTATCGATATGTTTGGGAAGGGAAACTGGTCGCAAATGGCGGCAACCCATATGTTACAGCTCCCGAAGATATGGAGTCTTGTGAACTTGCTGACAGCACGATATTTCCGAATATCAACCACCCCTGGCTGCCGACAATCTATCCTCCGCTTAGCATGGGCTTGTTCACCGTTGCCTACCTGATAAGCGGTGATTCTGTTCTCGGTTTTAAGTGGCTTTCGTTCTTTTTTGAGCTTGCAACGGCGCTCGGGATCATGTTACTGATCCGCAGGTACGGTTTGCCGCACTGGACCTTTCTTGTTTACTGGTTTTCTCCATTGGTTCTGATCGAGTTTCTGGTGTCGAATCACCAGGATATTCTGGCCATGCCATTCCTGATAGGCACGATACTGTTCGCCGAGGGAAAACGTCCGATTCTCTGCGGCCTCTCCCTTGCCGCTATGGCGCTCATCAAGCCGTTGGGACTTTTTGTCGCACCGGCGTTACTGCTGTTCTTCACCGGTCGGCAGAGAATCCAGCTCGTGGCAGCGGCGGCATTGGTTGGACTTCTTGCTTACCTGCCGTTTGTTGCAGATGCGGGGCTGGAAGTATTCGGATCATTGTGGACGTATCTTGGCACATGGCAATACAACGGCTCGGTGTTTCAACTGCTCGCTCTTTTCATGGAACCGTCCCATAGTAGGATTGTCTGTCTTGTCGGGTTTGTCCTGGCTGTGTCCGCTATTCTCTTTGCTCGCCGGAAGTCGGCAAACTGGCTTAAGACATCGCTTTATTTGTTTGTATGTTATGTTGTTTTTGCCCCCTCGCTGTTTCCATGGTATCTTGTATGGATGTTACCTCTGTTGGTGCTCTACCCCAATCCTGCACTTCTGTCGCTGTCGGGAACCATCTTCCTATCCTATTACGTTCTCATAGGATATTACGCCGATGGTGAGTGGTCAAAACAGGGCTGGGTTGTTATCGTGGAATATGTCCCGTTTTATGGACTGGCTGTCTGGCTGTTGGTGAGACATTTTAGAAAAAAGAGGCTGTGCCGTTTATGAAATCTGCATTTATAATGTTCTATTTTTCCCTGCTCGGTTTTGTTGTACTGTATGGTGTCAATACGTATTGGTTGATCACTATCTATCTCAAGCACCGAAAGAAACCGGATGAAGCTCCCGATGGCCCCCTCGCTCGCAGCCAGTTCCCGCAGGTGACAATTCAGTTGCCAGTTTATGATGAAATGCGCGTGGCGGTCAGGCTTATTGAAGCTGCACGGCAGTTGGACTGGCCTGCCGAACAACTGGAAATCCAGGTATTGGACGATTCAACTGATATCACCAGTGATCTCATACGTGGGCATATCGAGAGTGTCAGTGACCCGCGCATAGCGTACCTGCACCGCTCCGATCGCCAGGGCTACAAAGCGGGTGCTCTCGCCGCAGGTCTTAAGGTCGCTAGTGGAGAGTTCATTGCAGTCTTTGACGCGGACAACCTGCCGCACCCTGATTTCCTGCGACGCGCGCTACTGCCGTTTAATGACGAATCGGTGGGCTTGGTACAAACAAGGTGGGGATTTCTCAACAGGGATGAATCGCTCTTGTGCCGCGCTCAGGCCCTGTTTCTTGACGCCCACTTTCTGATCGAACAGTTCGCCCGGTATCGTGGCGGAATGTTATTCAATTTCAATGGCACAGCCGGAATCTGGCGACGGCGGGCGATTGCCGATGCCGGTGGATGGCAGTTTGACACTTTGACTGAGGACCTGGATTTGTCTTTGCGGGCACAGTTGGCGGGCTGGAGGTTTGCATATTTGAATCGCTACACAGTGCCGACAGAACTTCCCAACTCAATAGCGGCGTTTAAGTCGCAGCAGTACCGGTGGGCCAAGGGAGCTGTGCAGACCGGTCTGAAGCTGCTGCCCACAATACTCAGACACCATCTTCCCCTGCGGGCCAAAGTCGGGGCTGTTTTTCACGTATACAGCAAGGCGCTCAGTCTGGCCCTGTTGCTTTTGGCCGTGCTCTTGATTCCGGCACTGTACATTCGGCTCGAATCCGGCATGCAAAAACTACTGCTTATCGATTTTCCCATATTCATCGTCGGAACCGGATCAGTTACCCTGTTCTATTCGCTGGCCCATAGAGCAGGAGGTGGCAAGAGAAGTCTGAAACAGATGCTCACTCTGCCTATGCTCACCTCCTTGGGCATTGCGCTGGCTGTTAACAATTGCCGTGCTTTGCTGTCCGCTCTGCTAGGCCGACATAGTTCGTTTGTCCGTACTCCCAAGTCAGGCTCAACTGACAGCAAGTACCTGTCGCTTCCGCGGGCTTACAACATAGGCGGCGATATCACTCTGTGGATTGAGATCTTTCTGGCATGTTATTCGTTTGTCGCGCTGGTTCTGGCCTTCGAGCAAGGACTGTATTTTACAGTACCATTTATGGCAACGTTCTTTATCGGTTACTATTACTTCAGCTACAGGGGCCTGCGTGACGCCTTCATCCGATAACATCGTCGGTTTGATGGCCAAGTATCCGAAGATCGGTGAGGTCAAAACTCGGCTGGCGGCCTCTGTAGGGGATGAGGCTGCCTTGCGAGTGTACCGGGCGTTGCTTGCCAATGTCGTGAGCCAAATAGTAGGTGTAAAGGACCGCAGCTATTCGATTGGTTGCTTTGTGACGCCGGTCGATATGGTTGATCCGTTTCGTTCGAAGTATCCTTGCTTTGATTTCTATTCGTCGCAGGCTGACGGTGACCTCGGTGCTCGCATGTCTGCTGCTTTGTCTGAGTTGGTGGAAGTGCATGGCGCAAAGAAGGCTGTCCTCATCGGCGCCGATATTCCCCAACTTTCGCGCGAACATGTTCAGCAGGCATTTGCTGCCTTGGACAAGAGTGATGTTGTATGGGGACCAACCGACGACGGCGGCTATTATCTTATAGGCATCAAGGTGGTCCACCGGTCACTTTTTCACGACATTCGATGGGGAACCCACGGCGTTCTGGAACAGTCTGTTGAGGCTGCCGAGAAATCTGATTTGGGAGTTTGTCTTTTGGAATCGCTTTCGGACCTCGACGACGAGAATGATCTGCGTCGTTTCGAAGCGATGATCGAATTCAATTTCTAGACTAGCGGTTGGTGAGGTTACAAGGAACAGAGCCTAACCGCGTTCGGGCCTGACGGGCGACAGACTGCGAAGTCGTTCGACGATGGCAGGAAGTTCGGCCAACACATAATCCAACTGTTCCTTCGTGGTCGATCGTCCTAGTGAAAAACGAATTGATCCCTGAGCTCGAATGGGGTCGATTCCCATAGCAGTGAGTACATGCGACGGCTCGGTAGCGCCGGAAGTGCAGGCCGATCCGGAGGAGCAGGCAAAGCCCCTTGCGTCGAGCAGCATCAGCA
>JBHHVC010000155.1:0-6776 GCA_046754125.1 Candidatus Zixiibacteriota bacterium | reverse complement strand
GAATAAACCACGTCCGGGGAACCGGGCGCGTTATAGGGACAAGTCTCGTCGTAATCATCTGCGTAACCGTCTGTAGTACCGGTGTTGCTGTACGGCAACGACGGGATGACGGTAGCGGTTGCAATGTCGTCACCACCCTGCTTGACAAGCATCGGATCTTCTACATTATGAGGACCCGTGTACAGTGGCTTATCCTTTATTACAGGTGCTTGATTGGAAAGCCAAATTCTTTCCGCATCTGAAAAGGCTTTGGCGGAGGCCTGTTCGGCATCCAGCGCGGCTTGCTTGGCCTCGGCCTGCAGCTGCAGGTCCAGAGCCAGCGCTTCTTCAGCCGCCAATTGAGCGGCTTCCTTGGATTCTTCGGCCGCTATCGCCTCCATCTTGGCCTGGACCGCGGGATCCAATACAAGACCGGGGGCGGTAGCGCCCAGATATGTGGTTGTACGTGCCAGCTGCTCTGCCCGAATGGCTTTGTCGGCATCGCGATCGATGTCGGCGAACAGAGCAAGCGAGCTACACATCAGTACCAGCGTTACAATCAGCCAGGCACTTAGGTTCTTTCTACACTTGGACATAGAAAAATTCTCCTGATTAGATTAGCTGTTCCAGTTACATTCCGACCAACGCACAGCGATGCCGGCCGGTACAATCGCTAAAAGCGTATCTCCTCCTTCTCGTCAAATTGATGTTCGTTTAGTTCTAATGCGTAGTATTCTAGTATCAGGGACATCATCGCATTACTCTTCCCGGTCGATATGGCAGACACATAGATATCGTCCTCATCTAATAAGTCGCCCGAGCCTTGTCAGCTCCAACTAGCCAACGAAAGCTACCCGATTGTCACGCAGATGTCAAGGAGAATCTGGCGAAAAAGTTCGGAAAATGCTGCCCAATAGCGACATTACGGTCAATTCCATCAGCTATACACGTGAAATCGGTTGTGGGTAGCACCAGTCGGAGCCCCCAAAAGCAAGTCCGGCTCAATCATGCTCAGCCGATCATTCACTGCAACGTTCGATTAATAAACTATTGTCTTGACCAGACAAACCGATCATGTATATTCTGTGGCTCAAATTGAATAGGATATGAGAATATGAAAAGAACTTTTCAACCATCGAACCGGAAAAAATTGAACGACCATGGCTTTCGGGCACGCATGGCCACCAAGGGCGGCCGAAAAGTGCTGGCTCGACGCCGGGCAAAGGGCAGGAAGCGACTCGCCTCGACCGTTGGCCGCAAGAAATAAGCTCCCCCGCAGTTGTAGCCTCAAAAAACAGACGGACATACGGCGTCTGCTCAGGAGGGGCAATCGGCTCAATGCTGCTTATTTTCAGGTAATCTGGTCGGCGAGTGACAGCGATCGCTATGTCGTTCTGGTTTCAAAAAAGCATGGATGCGCAGTCAGGCGAAATCGGCTCAAGAGACTCTATCGCGAAGCGTATCGGCTCAACCGTTCCCTGTTGGCACGCACACTGGATATCGGATTCTTTCCGAAAATCGGCACCGACCAACCGGCCTTTGACCAGATCAATAGCGAAGTCGGCCGCTTCTTTGGGCAGATCAGCCAGAAAACGTCGTGAAATGAACTTCTTTACCCGACTCCTGGTTCTGCTCATCTATTGCTATCGCTATACCCTTTCACCATTTATCGGAAACTCCTGCCGATTTTACCCAACCTGCTCCCATTACGCTGAAACAGCCATACGGACCTATGGCGGCAGAGTTGGTTTCGTTTTGGCAGTTAAGAGGCTGCTGAAATGTCATCCCTGGCATGAAGGAGGCTTCGACCCGGTTCAATGAATCAGCTCCGGTCAGATTTGAATATGTCTGATCGGGGAGGAGTATACCTCACATGGACAAGAAAACTCTCCCAATAGTCATCCTGCTGATTCTGGCCGTACTTCTCTACTGGCCGGCTCTCCAATGGCTGGGCCTGTATGAACCAGCTCAGCCCTCGGAACCCTCGGCCGTGACCGATTCCATAATGGTCGACTCGACAGTAGTAGCGACAACTTCTCAGGAATCGCCGGAGACAACGGCAGCTCAGCCGCAATCTTTGACTACACTGCAACAGTTAGCGGCTCAAACACAAGCATCGCCGGACAGTCTGTCTATCGATAGTCTCGTCATTAGCACCAACAAGTTTGAGACCATTCTCTCCAGCATGGGTGGTGGTCCGGTCAGTCTGCTGTTGCAGGAGTACAGATATCGCGACGGTCTGCCGGTACAAATGTTACCAAATGCGAAGCAGGCCACTCCCGATGCGGTATTTGCCGACGGATCATTTTTCAGTTCGGCGATCAGCTATCAGTCCAGCCTGCCACCGGGGGAATATGACGCCACCCGGGATACAGTGGATGTCGAATATACATACACCAGCGAGTCCGGCGGCGAGTTGATCAAGAAGTACCGTTTCTATCCGGATCGGTACGACTATGAACTGGTAGTGGAACTCCGTCGCCCTGACCTGCTTGGATTTGAGCGCTCCTACCAGCTATGGTGGAACACACCGTTGAGTACAACCGAGCCGCGCCAGCAGATGGATTATGATGCGATGGAAGCGGTCGCGATGATGTCCGGCTCCCGCGAGAACCTCAACGACTTCGAAGACAACCGTCTGAACGAGTCACTCGATGGATACACTGAGTATGCCGGAGTGCGCTCGAAGTACTTCGCCGGAGTGATGATTCCGGTCAACCGAACCGCCGATGGCGTTCATGCGAGGGGCAACGAATACAAGATCAGTGCTACCGAAGGCCGCATCGACGCCAAAGACATCACTGTCGGGCTGGAAATGCCCTTTGCCAATATGGTGGCGCTGGCTGACACATTCAAAGTCTTTGTCGGCCCGCTCGATTACACGCTCATGTCCGAATACGATGTTGACCTTGAGGCTATGCTCAACATCGGCACCACGCCCGTTGTTGGCTGGTTGATCAAGCCTTTCGCAATCGGGGTGATCTGGCTGTTGCCCCGTATGTACGACGTGATCCCCAACTACGGAGTGGTGATCATCCTGTTTGCGCTGCTGGTTAAGATTGTCACTATGCCGTTGTCGATGAAATCATTTAAGTCGATGAATGCGATGAAAGAGCTACAGCCGAAAATTGATGAGATGAAGCGAAAGCACAAGAAGAACCCACAGCAACTCAACGCCGAAATGATGAAAATGTATAAGGCGCATGGGGTCAATCCGATGTCCGGCTGCCTGCCAATGCTTCCCCAGATGCCTCTGTTTTTCGCCATGTTCTCGGTATTTCGCAGCACTATTCTGCTACGCGGCGCGCCGTTTGTTGGCTTCATTGACGATCTTTCTGTCGGGGCAACCGGGTTCACCGATCCGTATATCATTCTAGTTGTCTTAATGATCGGCGCTCAATTCCTGTCGCAAAAGTTCACTATGACCTCTACTCAGCAGAATAAAGCGCTGGGCTACCTGATGCCGTTGTTTATGGGCTTTATCTTCTACAAGTTTGCCGCAGGCCTTGTGCTCTACTGGGCGTGTTTCTCTCTCTTTTCGCTTCTTGACTATCTGGTATTCAAACGTCAACCGAAAAACCCGCAGGTGAAATCGGCGTGATACATGAATGTCAAATGGCGCGGCGCCAAGATTGCCGATGACACGATAGCTGCGATTATCACACCCCCCGGCCAGGGGGGTATCGCGGCATTGCGTCTCGCCGGTCGAGCGAGCCTTCGCCTTCTCCGATTTCATTTTCGATCAATTAATGACATAAAGCTCAAAAGCAGCGCCTTCCGGCCGTTCCTGATGCGCTACGGGCTGTTTGTTGACGAAGAAGGACAGCCAATCGATGAAGTTATGGCGGTCTATATGCCTCGTAACCGATCATATACCGGTGCCGATCAGGTCGAACTGTTTTGCCATGGCGGGCAGCAGATCGTTCGTCTGATTCTTGACTGCCTGATAGCATCGGGCGCCCGAGCAGCCGAGCCGGGGGAGTTTACTCGAATGGCCTTTCTCTCAGGACGAATAGACCTGTCGCGGGCCGAGGCTGTCGCCGAGATAATAGCGGCATCCACCCAAACATCGTACTACGCTGCGCGGGAACATCTTATAGGTGCGTATTCGACTGAAATAGATAGTATGAGGACCAATGTTATACATCTTATGGCGGAAGTAGAAGCATCTGTTGACTTTCCCGATGAAGAGATCGAGAGTGCTCAACGGGAAAGCCTGCTCGCCTCAATTCAGAATCTCATCGAAAGAACCTCCGCTCTGGTAGCTACTTATCATGGTGGACGTATTATCCGCGAGGGATTCCGTATTGTCATTGGCGGTCGCCCCAATGCAGGTAAATCATCGTTGTTCAACAAGTTGCTCAAACAGGAAAGGGCCTTGGTGATGCCGACACCCGGCACAACGCGAGACTACCTGTCGGAGTGGATTGATCTGGCCGGATATAAAGTCAATCTTATAGATACCGCCGGACTCAGGCAATCCGGGGGGCCGATTGAACGGGCAGGACAGCGATCAGCACAAAAGCTCCTGACAAATGCCGATTTGATTCTATGGGTAGTCGATTCTACCGCCAGATCATGGCGCAGTATGCTTGCTGGCGATCTCAAGAGCTTGGGACATGAGCGTATTCTACTGGCATTCAACAAGATTGATCTAATAGATAGCGGGCCGGAAAAGCCGAACGTTTCACGTGAAACCACAACTCGAAAGGAACTTGCTCTTGTCGATAGTTCGGTTAAGCTGTCATGTGTGACCGGAAAAGGGCTAAAAGCACTCGCGAGTGAGCTGGAAGTCCGAATCAGGAGAGAGACACCGGACCTGACCGACGGCGCTGTAGTGACATCTGCTCGCCACAAACAGAAACTCTCTGCCGCCCTCAAACATCTCAAATCGGCCCGACGCAAAATCAGAATCAGCGAGTCCCCTGAACTAACAGCCTTTGATCTGCGGCAGACGGCAATCTCGTTTGACGAACTGACCGGCCGTATCTACAACGAAGAAATACTTGGACAAATCTTTTCCAAGTTCTGTATTGGTAAGTAGATCGGGTTCCTGTGAACCCGTCAGGCAGCAAACCGGGAGGTCTGCCAGCCACAAACATCGCTGTAAGAATATTGCCTTTCGGTTTTCATTGGGAAATAACTGGATTACACGTATCTTTCCGCATGACCCGATAAAGCTGACTTAGATGGGAACAGATGTTTGACATAGTAGTGATAGGCGGCGGACACGCCGGAGTCGAGGCGGCTTTGGCTGCTTCACGAATGGGCCGGAAAGTGGCCTTAGTGACGATGGACAGTGGCCGCCTGGCTGTGATGTCCTGCAACCCTGCCATCGGCGGAATTGGCAAGTCGCATCTGGTCAAAGAGATAGACGCAATGGGCGGAATTATGGCCGAAGCCATCGACGCCACCGGCATACAGTTTCGCAAACTCAATCTCTCGCGCGGCGCGGCTGTATGGTCCACCCGTGCCCAGGCCGACCGGATTGCATATAACAGCTACGTCGTCAAGCGAGTGGCCGCAGATCCAAACATCGAGATTATCGAAGGTCTGGTCGAAAAGCTGCTTGTCGAACAAGGACGTGTTGTCGGAGTACAAACGGCCTGTGGACGAGATATTTCAGCCTCCGCTGTAGTGGTAGCCAGCGGCACATTCTTGGGCGGTCTGATTCATATTGGTGAAAAGCAGATCAAGGCGGGACGGTATGGCGAGCAAGCGGCCTACGGTCTTACCCAGTCGTTGATTGAGCTGGGGTTTGAAACTGGTCGGCTGAAAACCGGAACGCCTCCGAGGCTCGACGGCGACACAATTGATTTCTCGCAATGTGAGCTTCAGCCCGGCCTCGAGCCTATTCCGTTTTTCTCGCATCGGACTATCAGACAGCCATTTAAGCAGACACCCTGCCATCTGACTTACACTACCGAGCAGACGAAGCAGGTCATTACGGCCAACTTCGAGCGATCTCCTATTTTTTCAGGCCAAATACAAGCGACCGGCCCCCGCTATTGCCCCTCAATCGAGGATAAGTTCTACCGTTTCGCCGACAAGGCGCGCCACCAGCTTTTTCTTGAGCCGGAAGGTAATGGCACCAATGAAGTCTATCCCAACGGCTTTTCTACATCCTTGCCCGAAGAGATTCAACTGGAGGCGATTAGAACAGTGGTCGGGCTTGAACGGTGCGATATCACACGGCCCGGCTACGCGGTTGAGTATGACTACTGCCCGGCCTGTCAGATCAGGCCATCTTTGGAAACACTCCGTGTACAAGGGCTGTTTTTTGCTGGACAGATAAACGGCACCTCAGGATATGAAGAGGCGGCGGCGCAGGGACTTATGGCCGGGATCAACGCCTCTCTTCACCTTGAGATGGCTCCGCCGCTAGTTCTAGACCGATCGCAGGCATATACAGGCGTGATGATCGACGACCTGACAACACGTTCGACGACAGAACCTTACCGCATGTTTACATCACGGGCCGAATACCGTTTAGCAATGCGGGAGGACAACGCCCGTGACCGGCTGGCTCCGATCGCAGCACAATACGGCCTGATAAGCGGGGACGAATACCGGGAACTTGCTGATCTACAGAAGAATACAAACAAGGTGATAGCATATTTCAAGCGGCAGCATATTAGGGTTTGTGACTTGGGGCCATTATCGAGTTGTTTCAAGAAGGCCGAATCGGTTAGCCTTGCCAAATTGTTCAAATTGCCGGGCGTTTCGCAGGCCAGTCTGCTGGAACTGCTTGCGCAAATCGACGGCTACAGCACCGAATCTCCGGAAGAAGTCGAGCG
>JBHHVC010000154.1:0-6836 GCA_046754125.1 Candidatus Zixiibacteriota bacterium | reverse complement strand
CGATGGATAGTTCTCCTCCTCGATCAAGGCGCAGATGACTACAGCCCCTTGTTCCATCAGAAAGGATTCGCAGGCGCGAATCATCTGTTTGGCCAGGCCTAAGCCCCGGTGGTCGGGATGTACCGCCACGCGATTGACCCAGCCACGACGACCGTCATAATTGGCGATTCCGACAGCCAGCATGGAATCACCTTGAAAAAAGCCGAAAAAGGCGCAGTGAGTCAGGGCCATCTCCTCGCGCATCATGCTGCGACTGTCACGTCCATCCGGCTTGAAGGGCAAACCGGCAGCGAGCCAGAGATTGATGATCTGGTCGTAGTCGTCGATCGTCAGACGACGAGGTTCCTGTATCAATTGGTCGCTCAAATTGCAGTCTTTATCTGTAGCGGTCAATCCTGTTTGTTTGATAATCGATGAATTGCTCGATCCGGTCAAACATAATTCAGTCCGCTCTGGTCCTCTCGCCGAGGCGTTTCAGCGACTGCGCGGCGCTCGTTGATTGGGGGTCGAGGTTCAGGCCGCTCATATAATGCTGACGTGCCCGGCCTCTGTCGCCAGCCTGTTCATAGCAACGCCCTATTGCTACGTATATGAGACTACGATCCTGTACGTTGGCCGAATGAGCCATGTCAAGAGCGCTCTGGTAATGCAATAGGGCATTCTGCCAAAGCTGGCCAGCAACGTCGATAGCTCCAAGCAAATACTCAGCCCGCCAACGGTTTGGCGAATGCAAACTCACTCGCTGAAAACAGATTGCGGCAGAATCAAGCGCTCCTGCGCGGTAGAAATCGAGTCCACTCGTAATGTCCTGATCGTTCGGGTCGATCACTTGTGCGATCGGGTCAATCCTGCTGTGGCCGGAAGACCAAGCCGTCGGGTGTGGGTATGCCTTTATAGTGACCATTCTCGTGCCGCAAGTTATCAGCGGGACTGAAACCAGAATGAGGCAACTCCACAGACGGGCTATCCGCAGCAAGTTTGTCGACAAATATCTCATATGCCATGAAGATCGGCTGTCACCAAGGCGAGTTTAGATTTCTCCACACGCCTTCCCTGCCGAAAAAACCGTTGAAAAACCACCGCTCACAGCCCTATCTTGCATAATCATAGGAATTGACTCAGGAGATATGAGCCATGAATAATCAGCAGACTTCTCAACTCTACAAGAACCCCGGTCTTGCGGCAGTGCTGTCATTTTTCTACATGGGACTGGGGCAGATCTACAACGGCCAGATAGGCAAGGGAGTACTGTTCATCATCCTATACTCGATTTCCTGGCTGTTTATGTTACTGCTAATCGGCTTCATAACGACGCCGGTGTTCTGGATCTATGGAATGTACGACGCCTACAAATCGGCTGAAAATATCAATCGGGACCTGGCGATGCGGCTACACGGAAACACCAGGCAGGAACCAATGTGAACTTGTCAAGAAATGGTGACAGTTTAGATGCTGATAGTCGTTGACATCGGCAATAGCAACATAGTCATCGGCCTGTACAAAGGGCCGACGCTCAAGGACCATGTCCGCATGGCTTCGCGGCATAGCCTGACCGCCGACGAGGCCGGTTTTTTCATCTGTGGCTTCTTGTCGCAAATGAACATAGCTAACGAGCAGATTGAATCGGCTGTCATCGGGTCGGTTGTGCCGCCGTTGACAAGCGTTTTTGAAACAACGGTTAAACGCTATCTTGGCTGTATCCCCGTCGTTGTCTCTGCTCGCATCGACCTGCCTGTCAGAATAGACATTGACAATCCGGACGAGGCCGGCGCCGACCGAATCGCCAACGCTGTGGCGGGATTCGCCAAGTTTGGAGGGCCGATTGTCATCGTTGATTTCGGCACTGCCACTACATTTGATGTCGTAAACGCCGAGGGCACATATGTTGGCGGCGTGATCGCACCGGGTCCGGAGACAGGGATGTTGGAACTGGTTCGCCGCGCCGCACGACTGTTTGAGGTCCGTATCGAAAAGCCGGATGCGGTGATTGGACGATCGACAGCGGGCGCGCTCAAGTCGGGCCTGTTTTACGGGACAGTGGGACAGGTCGATTTCATCCTTGATCGTATCCTCGAAGAGAAGGGCTTCTCAGAGGCGACTATTGTTGCTACCGGCGGTCTTGCCTCCGGCATCGAGAAACAATCGCGCCATACCAAATTGATCGAGCCTACTCTTACCCTTGAGGGGCTGCGCCTGATCGGGGAGTACGCATCGTAGCGCACCGGCACTGCGTCAACCGGATCATCGCCCAACCTCCAAACGGAACATTATGCGTTCGCGGACGTAACATTAGCCGTGTAGTATAAGCAGCAACCATAATTGGAAAGGAAGAGAGTATGGCACAACCGGTAGTTCACTTCGAAATATGCGGCAAGGACGGCAACAAGTCGCGAGAGTTCTATACCGGACTGTTTGACTGGCAGTTCCAGTTGTTCGGTGATGCCGACTATGGTATCGTTGGGCCTGCCGCCGAAAAGAGTATTGGCGGCGGTGTCGGGTGTACTCCTCCCGGCGTCGAGCCGTATGTAACAATTTATGTGCAGGTCGATGACCTTCAGGCCTACCTCGACAAAGCCGAGTCGCTCGGTGGCAAAACAGTGTTGCCTCCAACGCCTATTCCGGGTGTCGGTCATTTTGCTTTTCTAGGTGACCCGGAAGGAGTCTGCATCGGTCTGTTCAAGCCACAGTAGCGGGCTGAGCGATTGGGGGTCAAGATGAGATAGCTTGCCCCGTCACCTGTAGAAATTTGCATATTTTGAAACACTGAGGGCGCTCGTCTGCTCGTAGACGGCGCCACTGATTTGTCAGCTATTCTTCTTGTTATTGACCGCTCCATCATCAACGTAATCAATCACTTGCGTCCGGCGGGAACTGGCCGGCGCCTTCCGGTTGTTGTACCTTTGGGAGGGGGTTTGGACCCACAATGACTCTAATAAAGGGAGTTCGGTTGAGAGTTCTATTGATACTGGCCTTTGTAGGCTTGGCACCTATCATTCAGGCACAATCATGCAGTTGTGGCGGTGCGCCACTGCTGGGATCGGTCGACCTGCCTGCCGCCTCCGCTGGATCGTGGCAGCTGGCGCTAGGCTATGAATTCAGTTCGGTCTCGGATCTGTTCGACGGCTCGACAAGACTTGATGACAACACTCGTAGGCGGAAGGTATTCGCGGGTACATTAGAACTGAGCTATGGTCTGACCGAAAGGGTTTCCTTGTCGGCCCTATTCACCCTCCTGCAGCAAGAGCGGCAGACCCTGTCGCAAACCGGTACCGGCAGTTTTCTGCGTACGCGCGGCTTTGGCGACGGGCTATTCATGGTCAAGTACAAGTTGATCCCCTGGACGGTATTCTCGCAACGGGAACTGAGCATCGGTTTGGGCGTCAAGGTACCATTTGGGAAGTCGAGGCTTATTGACAACAGCCTATTGATTTCGGCTGATATGCAGCCGGGCACCGGTGCGTGGGATGGAGTCGTCTGGGCAAATATCTACCAGGGATTCTACCGTCTTGCGCCGGTTGGCGTCTTTGCGTCCGGCATCTATCGAACTACCGGCAGTAACCATCGCTTTGGAGTCAATCAAGCAGGGTACGAATTCGGCAATGAACTGAACGTCACGGCAGGGGCAGATTACAACTGGCGGACGCTGTTTAATCTGAGTGTCGGACTGCGCTATCGCTATCAGGGGGCCGATCAGTTTGGGTCTGTCGACCAGCCGAATTCCGGAGGCAAGTGGCTTCAGCTCGTTCCCGGATTGAATCTGAATCTGTTCCGGGGGATAACTACGCGACTTTCCGGGCAACTGCCGTTGTATCGCAAGCTCGAAGGGACGCAGTTTACAACGGAGTACTCGTTTTCCGCAACCATTTTGTACGCCTTCGCAAAAGGATCGGCTGGCGACCGACTGCAACTGTAGGGAGATTTCCACATGAACAAAGCAATATGCATAACCGGCCTGCTGGGTCTGCTCTTTCTGGCCACAGGATGCAGCGACGATGTCGAATCTGTTTCGAGTTCAAAGTCCGGAGGCTGGCTGGTACCGGTGGATGAAGTGTTCGACGGTGGTCCGGGAAAAGACGGCATTCCGGCCCTGACCAATCCGGCTTTTGTCGCATCATCACAGATATCGTACATGCAGCCGACTGATTTGATCATCGGAGTACGAGTGGGAGAGACTATTCGTGGCTATCCCCATCCGATTCTGGACTGGCACGAGATTATCAACGATGACCCCGGCGGCCGGGCGCTGGCCATAACCTACTGCCCATTGACCGGATCAGCCATAGGGTGGGACCGCAAAGTGAACGGAGCCGTGAGTACTTTCGGAGTTTCGGGACTACTATATAACACCAACCTGATGCCGTACGATCGCGCCACCAACAGCACCTGGTCACAAATGAAGCTGCAATGTGTCAACGGCACACTGATTGGCCAGACTCCTCAGATTTACCCGGTAATTGAGACGACATGGGAAACCTGGCTCAGTATGTACCCTGATGCTCCGGTAGTCTCGGCCAACACCGGATTCAACCGTTCCTACGGCATTTATCCATATAGAGATTACCGATCCAACAACGGTTTTCTGCTCTTTCCCATATCAATGGATGATATGCGGTTGTCGCGAAAAGAACGAATTCTGGGAGTCCGGACAGGGAACATGACCATAGCATACCGAATCGGCGGTTTTGTCGACAGCCTACAGATATTGAACGAAACAGCGGAATCAGTCGACTATGTTGTCGCAGGTAGCGCGGTTCACAACTTCGCTGTCGCATTCAATAGACGAACCGACGACACCACTTTGCTTACATTCGGCCCCAAAACCGGCGCCCTGCCGGTTATCATGGTTGACAATGAAGGCACCGAATGGGATATATTCGGACGCGGCGTGGCAGGGCCGCGCGCCGGGCAGCAACTAGCACCTGCTGACTCCTATATAGCGTTCTGGTTCGCATGGGCAGTGTTCAACCCGGGCGTTGAGATATACGGGATGTAGTTTCTTGTCACACGCGGACAGCGGATAAACTGAGTCGCCGTCTGCGATTGGGGCACTGATGCCTTCTGCCTCCGGGGAACATCATTAGAGCCGCCTGCACCGACCTGCATCATCGCAGACAGGAAATCTTGTTGCGCACCCGCTCGATCAACCCTTCTTTCCAGTACATAACCAAGTATATCGGGAGTTTAGCGGTATGTATGAACTGATGCTGACACTTGTGCACGACCTTAGTCTGGAAGGGAAGGTTGCGGAATACCTCGCGTGGGCGGCGACGGCCGTAGTCGTTGTCCTTCTGGCAGGTTTGGCTAATCTGGTTGCCAAGCGAGTCCTGCTCACGGCAATCGGCATTTACGCTCGCAAGAGCAAGAACAGCTGGGATGATATGTTGGTCAACCGACACTTCTTCCAGCGTCTGTCCCACTTGGCTCCGGCCATCGTTATCTACTCGATGGCGGCATCGTTTTCTGACATGCAGACCTGGATCGAACGATTGGCTGTCACTTATATGTACATAGTCGGTCTTGCAGCCATCAATGCCTTTCTCTCGGCGCTCGTTGATATCTACCGCACCTACGATATAGCGAAAGAGCGGCCGATCAAGGGATACATACAGGTCGTGCAGATATTCCTGTATGTCATAGTCGGTGTGCTGGTTATTGCGAACTTGCTCGATCGCTCCCCGTGGGGACTTCTGTCGGGGATCGGCGCCATGACGGCTGTTCTTCTGTTGGTGTTTCGCGATTCAATTCTTGGGTTGGTTGCATCTATTCAATTGTCAACGAACGATATGGTCCGGATCGGCGACTGGATCGAAGTTCCAAAATACGGTGCCGATGGCGACGTTATCGATGTGAGTTTGCATACTATCAAGGTGCAAAACTGGGACAAGACAATAACGACTATTCCCGCGTACGGGCTGATTTCGGATTCGTTCAAGAACTGGCGAGGGATGAATGAGTCGGGAGGGCGACGGATCAAACGTTCGGTCATTCTCGACATGACCAGTATTCGCTTTTGTGATGATGAGATGCTTGCGCGGTTCAATAGGATGCAACTGTTGCAACGGTATATTGAAGGCAAGCGCGAGGAACTCGCAAGACACAACAAAGAATTCGGAGCGGATGAACGCTCGCTAGTCAACGGCCGACACCTGACCAATATTGGGACATTTCGTGCATATATTATCGCGTATCTGCGCAGTCACCCCAAGATCCACCAGCAGATGACCTTCCTTGTCCGCCAAATGCCTCCCGGCCCGGACGGACTACCGATCGAAATCTACGTGTTCAGCAACGATCAGGATTGGGTTCGCTACGAGGGGATACAGGCGGACATTTTTGATCACATCCTGGCTGTTGCCCCCGAATTTGATTTGCGCGTTTTCCAACATCCGACCGGATGGGACCTTGAACGGCTCGGTGCAATGAAGGAACTACGGTAGCGGTAGGCCTTTGGCTTGGGGCAATTCCTTCAGGCGTTCGAAAAAAGCCTTCTCGGTAATGCGTGCGGGCCAATCAAGTATCAGCTTCAGATTAATCCGATCGACCGGCAACCGTTCGACTTCAATTGCTCCCAATAACTGCAGACCGCCTAGATCGCGAAGATAAGCACTCATAGGTTTTTTCAAGTCCTTGTAGTGAACGGACAGCCTTAGACGCAACTCCCCGATAGAGTAGCTGTCAGTTTCCAGGAGCACTCGCAGAATTGCGATTTGCCGCTTGCCTGTGTATGCTTCGAAGAACTCGATTACTCTGGAGCGCAACACCCTTCAGCCCGAATCTAAGGGGCTTGTTGATTAAGCCCTGTTTTCGAGCACTGCAGGTGCGAAGGTGTATGCTAT
>JBHHVC010000153.1:0-6862 GCA_046754125.1 Candidatus Zixiibacteriota bacterium | reverse complement strand
GACGTCTCGTCTGCCCCTTTGAGCAGTTAGTCGAGAATACTGTCATGCGGCAGACCGGGAGGTGTGCCAGCCACAAACTCGGTCATGCGGCAGACCGGGAGGTCTGCCAGCCACAAAATGAAAAAAGAAACCCATCCAGAGGGTGCCACCGGACCTATTTTCTGGTGAGTTTCAGGGCGCGAGCGAGTTTGCTGTCGGGTTGGTGAATAAAGGGAATGTCCAGCGAATCAAATAGTTTATGTAGCTGGCCTTCAAGTTGCTCAACGCGATCGGTGTCGGGTAGTTCGATTTCCAGTTCATAGTCGATAGAGCCGTCTGCAAACTCTGTCTTGTCGACTTCCAGCAAGTAATTGAAGTCACCGAGTCGGAGCAGTTTTCTCTGCCGAGTATTGGAAAAGAAGACTGAACTGCACAGTTGTCGAGGGTGAAATTGTTCGACGATGTATCGCACCGGTGCAGTATTACACTCTAGCACGTTGGCTTGCTCGCTGAGCAATGCGAGAGCATCACCGCGACTAATTAACTCTTCGATCTCCTGCCGCACGACAGCCAGATCGCCTCGTTCTTTTGTACTCTTGGCCGTTATTCGTCCCTGATCGTTCTCAGCGCGTACACGCAGCGCCCATCCGCCTGCTAGCAAAGAGCAATCGGGAGTGTCGAAGAATCCATTGAGTTGATGTTCTTCAGAATCGATGTGACCTAAGAACCCGATCAGCTTTAGATAATTCGTAAATGATCCCAGACTGAGTTTGACTTCAATCTCATATTGTGTGGGGTAGAGTTCCGTCATAGCGAGGGCAATATAGTCTATTTGATGTCTGAGAAACAAGGGCCGAAAAGAGGTAGTCTCTTCCCGGCCCTTATACCAGAGAGATCAAATCTCGAATATCGCAAACTTGGCGAGCTGTCAATACGCTCTAGGCAGAGTATTTCTCGGTGATGTCATCATTTCGCACGGCATCATAGACCCTGAACTGGTGCACCGGCACGATTGTATCTCGTACCAGATTGATCGAAAAACGATGTATTTTCATCATTCTGGCTATACGGTTAACACCGTTGTCGCTCAGTTTCTCGGCCAGCAAGGGACTGACCACCAGATGGAACTTGGAGTGCTTCCGAGCGGCCCGTGCACGCATAAACCAGCGTTCGATCCGTGTAGCCATGTTTTGGCGAGAGGGAACTCGTCCTATCCCGGAGCAGGTGGGACATGGATCTGAAAGAGTGTGCATATGTGACGGGCGAACTCGCTCGCGGGTCATCTCGATAATTCCAAAATCTGTTACCGGACTTATTGCGCGCTTGGCGCGGTCGTGGCGGAAGGCGGCGCTAAACTCTTCAAACAGTCGGCGGCGGTTTTCGCGACTGTACATGTCGATGAAGTCGACAATCAGGAGGCCGCCGATATCTCGGAGCCGGATCTGCCTTGCGGCCTCTCGCGCTGCGTCCATGTTGGTGCGGAAAATTGTTTCTTCCTGGTCCCTGCGACCTACAAAACGACCGGTGTTGACATCGATAGTCACCATCGCCTCGGTCTGATCGATAATCAGGTATGCGCCCTTTTTGATCCACACTTTACGATCGAGCATATGCTCTATGTCCGGTTCAACCTTGTGCAAATCGAACAGAGGCAGGTTCCCTTTGTACAGCTCTACCCGGCTCTTCAGATGTGGAGCTACCTGGCGGGCGTAGCGGACAATCGTCTTGTAATCCTCTCGGCTGTCTACAATTATCTTTTCAACGTCGTCGGTGAACACGTCGCGAATCATGGAGACTGTCATATCCGCTTCTTTGTGAATCAGCGCTGGAGGGGACGACGAGTCAGCCTTTTTTTTGAGTCTTGCCCACAGCTTGAGAAGTCGCTTTATGTCGGCTCGGAAATCGGCCTCGTTTTGTCCCTCTGCTTCGGTGCGCGCGATTAGTCCGAATCCTTCGGGCCGCAATGGTTCGATCACTTTCTTCAGACGCTTTCGCTCGGTCCAATTTGAAATTCGTTTTGACACGCGAATGTGGTCATCGTCGGGCACCAGGACTAACAACCGTCCCGGCAACGATATTTCGGTGGCCACGCGCGGACCTTTGGTGGAAATTGGTTCTTTGATGACCTGCACCAGAATCTCCTGATCGGCTTTGAGCACCGATTCAATAGCATCCCGGCGGCCCTTACGCACGATTTCGGCCGGAGCCTCTTCTTCGTAGTCGTCGTCGTCGTAGGCTTTACCCCAGTCCTTTCCGATATCCGATGAATGGAGATAGGCTGCTTTTTTTTCATAGCCAATATCGACGAAGGCGGCCTGCATCCCCGGCAAGACAGTCTTTATCTGTCCCTTGTAGATGTCGCCGACCATTCTCTGGGTATCGGGAAGTTCCACCTGGAACTCGACCAATTTGCCATCTTCGAGGATGGCCAACCGTTTGTCATAGTCGGTTGAATTGATTAGTATTTGCTTCTTCAAAACTTCTCCTTTGCGAGCTTCGATAAATCGCCAAACAGCTCGCCTTCCTTTGGACGAAAGCCGTTCACAAACGACTGACCGTCCATCTCCCGCTTCCCTTCCGGCACCAGCCGGAGCAGTTCGACCACCGAGGACGCGCATTGTACAAGCAGGCGTCGGCGATCTGGAATAATGCTTCCGGGTCGGCGGGTTGTGTCCTTGTCGCCGCATTCGACCGCGCGACAGGAATAGATTTTCGTTTTCCGGGACCGAAAATTGGTGTACGCCCCCGGATGAGTTGATAGACCGCGCACAAAATCGACAACCCGTTTTGCAGGCATGCCGAAGTCGATCATGGCATCGAACGGCCCGATTTTGGGAGCGGGTGTGGCACGACTACTGTCTTGAACCACCGGCGAGCCTTTGCCCGATTGGATCAGGTCGAGTGTCGCCATCAGAAAGTGCGCAGATTCATCTGAAAGTCGCCGGTACAGAGAATCGTAGTTCTCATCATCAGCGATGGCTACGCGCTGTTGCAGGATGATATCGCCGGTGTCCACTTTTTGCCTGAGGGAAAAAGCGCTCAGGCCGGTCTCTGACTCGCCATTGATCAAGGCCCAGTTGATCGGTGCGGCTCCGCGATATTTGGGAAGTAGAGAGGCATGGATATTAATGGCACCATAAGACGGCAGCGAGTACAACTGTTTCGGCAGAATCCGGAAGGCTATCACGACAATAAGATCGGGAGCCAGCTCCCTCACAGCATCAAAAAACTCCTGGGCGCGCAACGATGCTGGCTTGAGCAGCGGCAGACCCAGATCAGTCGCCAGCTGCGCCACCGCCGTCTGGCTCAGCCTCTTTCCTCTGCCGACCGGCTTGTCAGGGCCGGTGACAACGGCTGAAACAGTGTGGTTACTGTCGGCCAGAGTCTTAAGAGCCGGGCACGCAAATTCGGGCGTACCCATGTAGACGATATTCATTTTCTCTCGTTACCGTGACGAAAGCAAGTCGAGCCCTGTTTTGGCTCGGGCGGGGAAGCGGTCGTGCAGCAGTGCTCCTACGACGCTTTTGAAAGCTTTTTCAGGCGGCCCCTGAGCATTGTTCGCTGCAACGGTGTCATCAGATCGATAAACAGCTTGCCGTCGAGGTGGTCGTACTCGTGCAAAATGGCGCGAGCGGTCAGTCCTTCTGCCTCAATCTCAAACTGTCGGCCATCGAGGCCCTGCGCGCGGACTTTCACCTTTGCCGCGCGAGTGATCTTCTGATAAATCCCCGGAAAGGACAGGCATCCTTCTTCAAACTCAGCCTCACCCGATGTTTCGAGGATTTCGGGATTAATGAACACCTTCACTGGAGCGGTGATATCCACCGCTGACAAGTCGACGATAAACACTCTTTTGGTCACGCCGACCTGTGGCGCCGCCAGACCCAGACCCTGGGCCTTTTTCAGTGCGTCGGTCAAGTCCGACACCAAATCTTTGATCCCCCGGTCAATCTCTTCGACCGGCTTGGAAACTTCCCGCAAAACCGGGTCGCCATACAGGACGATCGGTTTTTCCGCCACGGAATCTCCTATACTACTTTTCTACCTTGGCGGCAATGGAACTCTTGAGAAACTCTAACTTGTTATCTCCACCGATTTTAAGTACGACCCTGTTGCGGTCCTCATCGATGGCAAAAATAGTTCCAAACATTCCGCCAGTTGTGACGACTTTGTCGCCCTTTTTCAGTTCTTTCAAGAGCGCTTCATGCTCTTTCTGTTTTTTTCGCTGCGGGCGGATGAGCAACATGTACATGAGGACAAAGATAAGTCCCATCCATATAAACATTTGCGATCCGCCACCCGCTCCGCCATCGGGAGACGGGCCCATAAGAATTGGCCATTCCACAGTCGAATCTTCTCCTTTTTTTATCGGCAGGCTGCTCAGTATCTGAACAGCACATTTTGCTCTTTCTCACACAATACTACGTTCCGGGCTGTCCATTTCCAAGCTATTATTTTGGGGTGCCCTCCCCCGCGGCCAGATGTGCGATTCCATAATAGTATGCGTGTGAGACAGTCCGAAGCCAACTCGGTCCTGTATCTTGGTGATACTACGTCAGTTACGCAGAGGCCCTTGACACACTTGACACATAGGATGTGTCTGTTATTCTGTGACAAGATGGAGGCAATCGAGGTCCTATCCGCATACGTCAGAGTGTCAAAACCGACGGGAATCAGTTGCTCTTAGGGAGGTCAATTATGTTCAGACGGTCATTTTTTCTGCAAATAACAAATGTCTTGATCGGATTCCTGATCACTTCCCTGATCACATCCTGCGGCAGCGACAGCCCAACGGATTCAGTAGGAGGACCAACAGGACCAGAAGCGCCGTCGGGCTGGTACTGGCAGAATCCGCTGCCAACGGGAAATGTCGTTAATGATGTGCACTATGTAGATGCTAGTGTCGGTACGGCTGTGGGAGGAATGGGCACTATCCTTCGCACAACCGACGGTGGGGCTACATGGGCAAGCCAGACGAGCGGCACTACGCACGCGCTCTCAGGCGTGTTCTTTACCGATGCAAACACGGGGACGGTAGTGGGCAGTGCTGGCACGATTCTTCGAACAACCGACGGCGGTAACACGTGGTTAATTCAGTCCAGCACTGCGACAAAGAGGCTTGTCAGCGTCTTCTTCACCGACGCTAATACTGGAACGGTAGTAGGAGATCTTGGCAGGATCATTCGGACGACCGATGGTGGCAACAATTGGATGTGGCAGCACAGCCACACGGTGAGCAGGCTTGCCAGCGTCTTCTTTACAGACGCGAACACGGGAACGGCAGTGGGAGATCATGGCACGATTCTCCGAACAACTGACGGAGGGGAAACATGGGTGAGTCAGAACAGCCGCACGACACAGTCACTCCAAGACGTATTCTTTGCCGACGCGAGAGCTGGAACGGCTGTGGGTGCCGGGGGCACGATCCTACGAACAACTAGTGCCGGCAGCGTATGGATAAGGCAGACCAGCGGTACGACACGAAGTCTCTACGGCGTATCTTTTAGCGACGCGAACACGGGAGTTGCTGTTGGGTCTGCTGGTACTATTCTTCGTACAACCGACGGGGGAGCTACCTGGGTGAGCCAAACCAGCGGCACGACACAGTTCCTGTCCAGTGTTTTCTTCACCAATGCGAATACGGGGACGGCAGTGGGACAATATGGAACGATTCTTCGCACGATCAACGGCGGCGACACATGGGCAGACCAGACCATCGGCCCGACAGATCTGTTTCTTGGCGTCTCCTTTACCGACGCAAATAGGGGAACAGCGGTAGGATCAGGAGGTGCTATTGTTCGAACCGCCGACGGTGGCGCTACGTGGGCGAGCCAGATTAGTGGCACGACAAATCAGCTCAACTCTGTTTTCTTTGCTGATGAAAATACGGGAGTGGCAGTGGGATCGAGCGGTACTATAGTCTGGACTACCGACAGCGGCCAGACCTGGGTGAGCCAGAATAGCGGAACGGCAGACAATTTCTGGGGCGTCTGCCTGACCGACGCGAACACCGGAACGGTGGTGGGACAGGCAGGCTCAATCGTTAGGACGACCGACGGGGGAAACACGTGGGTGAGCCAGAGCAGCGGCACGACACAAGGGCTTAACGGAGTCTCTTTTGTCAGCTCAGACACGGGGACAATAGTGGGGAGTCTTGGCACGATTCTCAGAACGACCAACGGCGGCGCTACGTGGGAGAGCCAAACGAGCGGTACGATGTTGCTACTGAATGCCGTCCACTTTACCAATGGCAGTACGGGAACAGCAGTAGGCGGTAGCGGTGCGATCCTTCGGACGACAGATGGCGGCAGCACATGGGTAAGTCAGAGCAGTGGCACTGGAGAATGGCTCAACGGTGTCTTCTTCCCCGACACAGACACGGGCATAGTGGTAGGAATGGGTGGCACAATCATTCGGACGACCGACGGCGGTAACACTTGGGTGAATCAAAACAGTGGAACGCTAGAGGCTCTTTTTGGTGTTCACTTTACCGATGCCAGTACGGGGACGGTAGTGGGAAACCGCGGCACGATTCTTCGGACCACCGACGGTGGAGGGCTGTGAGCCGGTTCAAAGGACGACCCTACATAAAAGATAGCACATCGAAATGACCTATACCTGCATAAGCTCCTCATCGGTCCGCTGGCATAGCCAACACCAAACCGATATTTTACCATCTCGGCCAAAGCCGGAAACTCGACCATAACAGGCTATTTTTATGGAACTCAAGTAATCTGATTGGCGTTAAAGTCGTTGTACGGAATGCATCTTTCGTGCGCTCTGTATATTGAGAGCACGCTGTGTCTTTCTACACTTGGACAAGCCCCCGTTATCGGTTTCGGTAGCGGGGGTTAATTGTTGGTGGGTTCATGGATGGACCCAT
>JBHHVC010000152.1:0-6892 GCA_046754125.1 Candidatus Zixiibacteriota bacterium | reverse complement strand
GGGCACACTGGTGGACCGTGTTCATCGCGAACTTTCCCCCGAGGACCTTGAGGCCATCGCGGGTGTATATCACAACTGGCGCAATCTCCCCTCTACCTCTGGGAGAGGGGCCGGGGGTGAGGGTACGCAGTATAAAGACAAGGCGGGGTGGTGGAAGTCCGCCACGCTTGATGACATCAAAGGCCACAGTTACGTCTTGACCCCCGGCCGCTACGTCGGCGCGGAAGAGATCGAGGATGACGGGGTGACCTTTGAAGAGAAGATGTCGGAACTGTCCTCAGAACTGTATGAACAATTCGCCAAGGCCGATCAGCTTGAAGCCACTATTAAAAAGAATCTAAAACATCTGGGGTATGGAGAGTAGGTCATGATTGCATACGATAAATTTCAGAAAGCACTCAAGCATCTTGAGCTTCAGTACAAAAACTACAAAACGCTCGATCAGGACCAGCCGGAACTGATTCTCGAGGCCGTAGCGGAATCGGTCATTCAGCGGTTTGAAACCTGTTATGACACCTTATGGAAAGTGCTGAAACGTTATTTAGTGGAAGAACTGGGACTTCCCGAAGTTCCCAATAGCCCCAAGCAGGTGATCCGCTTGGCCGGTGAAAACAAGCTATTTGCCTCATCCATTGAGCAGTGGCTGAAATATGCGCAGGCTCGCATAGATACCGCCCACGATTACAGCGGAGAAAAAGCCACCGGTGCCCTCGATCTGATGGATGATTTTATTGACGATGCCCTCGGCCTCTATCAAACCATGAGCGGAGAGAGCTGGGAGTGACCGACGCAGTTGACATCACCACCAGCCAGCGCAAGACCATTCTTGGTCTGCTGAAAAGATACCTGCCGAATGTCAAAGTCTGGGCCTACGGCTCCCGCGTTAAGTGGAGATCCCGCCCCGAGTCGGATCTGGATATGGTCGTTTTTACCTCGCCCGATCAAAAAAGAGAGGTGTCCGATTTGAAGGAGGCCCTTGAGGAAAGCAACTTGCCGTTTCGGGTGGATGTATTTATCTGGGATGAGGTGCCGGAAGGTTTCAGAAAAAATATTGATGCGGAGCATGTGGTTTTGCAGGAGAGGCAAGAGCAGAGGGTTGCGAATGAGTGGCGTCAAAGCACTTGGGGCGAGGAAATTTCACTCGAATACGGAAAAGCTATCCGTGGCTACAAAGATGCTGAAGGACCATATCGTGTATACGGAACAAATGGCCCGGTGGGCTGGACGTTTGAACCACTTGCTCCAGGACCCGGCGTAATACTTGGTAGCAAGAGGGCTTATCGTTGGGTAGAATACTCAAAGGACCCTTTCTTTGTTATTGATACTGCCTACTATGTGAAGCCAAAAACCAATCTTCACATGCGATGGCTCTATTACGCGATCAAACATTACAACCTTGGCGAAATAGACGATGGTTCACCGATTCCGTCAACCACTCGGGCAGCAGTCTATGTTCGTGACGTTAAGATTCCCTCGTTTGAGGACCAACGTGCTATTGCCCATATCCTCGGTTCGCTGGATGACAAGATCGAGTTGAACCGGCAGATGAATTGCACGCTGGAAAAGATGGCCCAGGCCATTTTTAAAAGTTGGTTTATCGACTTCGACCCGGTTCGCGCCAAAGCCGAAGGCCGCGACCCCGGCCTGCCCAAAGAGGTCGCAGACCTCTTCCCCGACAGCTTCGAAGAGTCCGAACTTGGGGAGATACCGAAGGGGTGGACCCCAAGAGTGGTTAGTACTCTTCTCGATATAAACCCTCGCCTCGCGCTTTCAAAAGGAACAGTAGCACGATATGTCGACATGAAGGCACTTCCCACAAGCGGGTTCTCCGTGACAGCTGTAATCGAGAAAGAGTTCAAAGGAGGAGCGAAGTTTCAACAGCATGATGTCTTACTGGCACGTATAACGCCATGTCTCGAAAACGGAAAGACCGGGCTGGTTGACTTCCTAGACGGTGAGGAAGTGGGTTTTGGCTCAACTGAATTCATCGTGTTACGTGGCAGAAACGGGATAACAAAAGAGTTCGTATATTGCTTGGCGCGCGACGACCAATATAGGCGACACTGTATTTCCAGTATGGTTGGATCTTCTGGGAGACAACGTGTACAGAACGCATGTTTCGATCACTTTGTTCTTGCAGAAGCGTCTGAATCTATCTTGACCGCATTCAGCGAACGTGTGCGACCTGTGTTTGAGAAGATCACAGAGAACTCGCTTGAGTCGGTCATGCTATCTAAGCTTCGCGATACTCTTCTCCCCGAAATGATCTCCGGTGAACTGCCCATCCCCGATGCGGAGAAGATACTGGAGGGCGTTGAATGAGCGAAGCAGGCACAGTCGCAAGGTCGGACACACCGAGAAGCCATTCGATCCTCGAAATGTCTTGCGACGAAGCACGAGCGTTTCTGTTGAAACAAGAAAGTTATTGTCATCTTGACATGCCTCCCTATTTCCAGTTCAACGGTTTGCTTGATGGGGTAGCAGAGGTACTTGACGGAAAAAGACTCTCGGATTTCCAGAGCAATAGCCAGAGCCCCAAGGACTTTGATGACGTAGATCATTTGATCCTGAACAACAAAGATGGCCAGTACGCTTGGCGTCCGATAGAGATCATTCATCCCGCACTATACGTTTCTTTGGTCAACCGAATCACAGAAACGGATCATTGGAACCAGATTCTTGAGAGATTTGATGGGTTCAGCAATAACGACAAGATCAAGTGTCTCAGTTTGCCTGTTGAATCGTTGACTGAAGAAAAAAACAAGGCCGAGCAGATTTCGCATTGGTGGCATGTGGTCGAACAAAAATCCATTGAGTTGGCACTGGATTATGAATTTGTGATCAATACCGACATTACCAACTGCTATGCTGCAATCTACACACATTCAGTCGCTTGGGCGCTCCACACAAAATCGAAGGCGAAAGAAAAGCGGAGATGCAACTCCCTTCTCGGCAATATTATCGACAACCATATACAAGACATGCGCCATGGACAAACAAATGGCATTCCCCAAGGTTCCGTGTTGATGGACTTCATAGCAGAGATGGTACTAGGTTACGCAGACACCGAGTTGACAAAGAAGATTACTGACCAAGAGATTGAAGATTACCACATTCTCCGCTATCGGGATGATTGCCGTATCTTTGTGAACAATTCACAAGACGGGGAGCGGATACTAAAGTCTCTCACGGAAGTGATGATAGGCCTTGGACTCAAACTACACCACGCGAAAACATTAGCAAGCAGTGAAATAATCCGCGCGTCGATTAAAGACGAGAAGCGGAGTTGGATAAGCCGAAAGCAGTATGAAAAAAACCTGCAGAAGCACTTGTTGATTATTCATGACCACAGCACGGCATATCCCAATGCTGGGAGTCTGGTGAAATCCCTGGGAGAGTTTCAAAAGCGACTTAGCGGGCTATCCAAGTGTGACCAATCCCTTCCATTGATTAGCATTGTTGTTGACATTGCTTGTCGTAACCCGAAGACCTACCCCATGTGCGCAGCGATATTGAGTAAATTGCTTAGCTTTCTTGATAGCAATGAAGCAAGGCAATGTGTCATCAAGAGGATCAAGAACAAATTTTCTCTGATACCGAATACCGGACATATACAGATATGGCTTCAACGGATTACCCTCCCGTTTGCTCCAGACACAGAATTTGATGAGCCTCTATGCCGCTTAGTATCTGGCTGCGATGAGTCGATTTGGAACAATGAATGGATATCGTCGAAGGACTTGAAAAATGCTCTTGATGCAAAGCAGATAGTTGATGAGGACCGTGTGGCGAAACTTGCGCCAATTGTCCCTGCTGAAGAGGTCGAACTCTTCATATCGAAAGCCGAGGACTACTAATGCTTCGCATCACCGAAGACGCCATCGAACAGACCACCCTGGCGTGGCTGGAAAATCTAGGCTACGAAATTGCCCACGGACCGGATATATCGCCTGACGGCGATACACTCACCCCGTCCCTCTCCCAGTGGGAGAGGGAGAGTTACACCGACGTTGTGCTCGTCGGGCGGCTTCGCTCAGCACTGGAGCGTATCAATGCTGCCTTGCCTGCCGATGCCATCGACGAAGCCATCCGCAAGATCACCCGTCCCGAGAGTCCATCCCTGATCGAAAACAACCGGGCATTTCAAAAGATGCTCACAGATGGCGTTGATATTTCGTGGATGAGCGCAGAGGGCGAGAAACACGACAAGGCATGGCTGGCGGACCCGGCCAATCCCGACAAGAACGACTGGCTGGCGGTCAATCAGTTTACCGTCGTGGAGAATAAGCGCGAGCGGCGGCCGGATATTGTTATATTCGTCAACGGCTTACCGCTGGCGGTCGTGGAGTTAAAAAACGCGGCCGATGAGAAGGCTACCATTCGCCACGCTTTCAACCAGCTGCAGACTTACAAGGAGCAGATTCCCTCGCTGTTTGTCTACAACGAGCTGCTCATTATTTCCGATGGCATCAGGACCGCGCCGGTACATTGACGGCCGGATGGGATCGCTTTATGCCGTGGCGTACTATCAACGGGACCGACTTGTACCGTGAACCCGGCAACGAAAAGCAGTCCTACGGCGTGGTGCAGCCCGGCCTGGAGACCCTTCTCAAGGGAATGTTCGACCGTAGCTGGATCCTGGATTACTGCCTCAATTTTGTCACCTTCGAGTATGACGGTGGTGACACGACGTCCATCGCCAAGAAGGCGGCGGGATATCACCAGTATCATGCCGTGAACAAGGCGGTTGAATGCACGCTTTCCGCCTGTGGAATCGAGGCTCCGGCCAATCTGCAATACGGCCGGTTTCTGGAGGCAGAAGCGGCTGATCCCTTTGCTGTACGCGAACCGACTGCACCCTATAGCATAGAGAGAGAATTCGGAGACAAGCGCATCGGGGTGGTGTGGCATACCCAGGGCTCGGGTAAAAGCCTGTCGATGATGTTCTATGCCAGCAAGGTGATACGCCATCCCTACATGGAGAACCCGACGGTACTGGTCATTACCGACCGCAACGATCTGGACGATCAGCTTTTCGGAACTTTCTCCAGCAACAAGGAACTCTTGCGCCAGATACCGGTGCAGGCAGGCGGCCGGGCGAATCTGCGGGAGCTGCTGCAAGTTGCTTCTGGAGGCGTTGTTTTTTCCACCATCCAGAAGTTCCTGCCGGAAAAGAAGGGCGACAGCTATCCGCTACTGTCTGAGCGGCGCAATATCGTGGTCATTGCGGATGAAGCACATCGCAGTCAATACGATTTTATCGACGGCTTCGCCCGGCACATGCACGACGCCTTGCCGAATGCCTCCTTCATTGGTTTCACCGGCACACCCATTGAAAATGATGACAGGAGCACGCCCGCCGTCTTTGGTGACTACATCGACAAATACGACATTCTCCGCGCGGTCGAGAATGGGGCTACCGTTCCGATTTACTACGAAAGCCGTTTGGCGCGGATTGAATTGGACGAGGCCGAAAAGCCGACTATCGATCCTGAGTTCGAAGAGATCACCGAAGGCGAGGAAGAGGAGAGCCGCAAGCAGCGGATGCGGAGCAAATGGGCCTCCATAGAAGCCATGGTTGGGACCGAGAAACGTATCGGCCTCGTGGCCGCTGACCTGGTGGATCATTTCGAGGCGCGACAAGAGGCGATGGACGGCAAAGCCCTGATCGTCTGCATGAGCCGCCGCATCTGCGTGGATATGTATAACGCCATCGTCAAACTGCGCCCGGATTGGTACGGCGACGATGATACCAGGGGCCGTGTCAAGATAGTCATGTCGGGGTCGGCATCCGACGAATTAGCCTGGCAGCCACATATCCGCACCAAAAGAGCCCGTGAGGCCATGGCCAAGCGGTACAAAGACGAGAAAGACGAACTGAAACTCGTGATTGTACGTGACATGTGGCTGACCGGCTTTGACTGTCCGAGTATGCACACAATGTACGTGGACAAGCCCATGGGCGGTCACAACCTGATGCAGGCTATAGCCCGCGTGAACCGGGTGTTCCGTGACAAACCGGGCGGCCGGGTAGTCGATTACCTCGGGTTGGCGGATGCCCTGAAACGAGCCCTTGCGAATTACACGGCAAGTGGCGGCAAGGGCGGGGCGACCCTCGACCAGAACAAAGCCGTCGCGATCCTGCTGGAAAAGTACGAAGTTGTCCGCGACATGCTCCACGGATTCAATTATGCCCCCATTGTTAAAGCGCCAGCGGCGCAGCGCATGACCGGCATCGCCCAGGCTATGGAGTTCATTCTGGGCCTTGAAGATGGGAAGAAACGCTACCTCCAGGCCGTGACCATTTTGTCCAAGGCATTCGCGCTTGCGGTTCCCCATGAAGAAGCTCTGGCAATTCGGGACGAGGTTGGATTGTTTCAGGAAATCCGTGCAAGCCTGGTTAAGGCAACGGTTTCCGACTCCGAAAAGTCGCCCGAGGAAATGGAGACAGCGATTCGCCAGCTTGTATCACGTGCCGTGTCCTCATCCGAGGTCGTTGATATTTTCGCGGCGGCTGGTCTCGACAAACCGGACATCTCGATTCTTTCCGACGATTTTCTCGCGGAAGTGCAGCAGTTACCACAGCGAAAGCTTGCCCTTGAGCTGCTCAAGAAGTTGCTCAACAACGAAATCAAAACGCGGATGCGGAAGAACGTCGTCCAAGCGCGATCATTCGCCGAGATGCTGGAAGAGGCCATCAATAAATACCAGAACCGCGCCATCGAGGCGGCGGAGGTAATAGAGGAGCTTATCAAGCTCGCCAGGGAAATGCGGGAGGCGCAAAAACGTGGTGAGAACCTGGGGCTTAACGAAGACGAAATCGCCTTCTACGATGCCCTCGAAGTCAACGACAGCGCAGTCCAGCTACTCGGTGACGATACTTTGAAGTTGA
>JBHHVC010000151.1:0-6898 GCA_046754125.1 Candidatus Zixiibacteriota bacterium | reverse complement strand
CGATGCAGGTAATCCGCAACCGCGTGGACGGTCTCGGTGTCGCTGAGCCGGTCATCCAGAAGCAGGGGAACGATCGAATAATAGTTGATCTGCCCGGTTACACCGATGCCGAACGGGCCGAAGATCTGATCGGCCAGACAGCCTTGCTGGAGTTCAAACTGCTGGAATCGATGGACAATGCCCAGCTACTATTGACACGAGTCGACTCGATCATTGCCACTTATGAAAAAGTGCAATCCGGCGACACTGGTTCCGTAGCTTCTGATGCGCTTGAGGATTCGACGACCGTTTTGGCTGATGCCCAGACCGACAGCACTGCACAGAGTAAGGACGACATTATCGCCAACCTATTTGGAGGCGACTCCGCGAGCACAACAGGTGACTCTGCAGACGAGTTCGCCTTCGACGAAAGTGATCTTGGTTCTGTAGCTGATGATAGGCCGCTGACATCTCGGATCGAACTGGCCTTGTACCACGACAGGACTGCTACTAACTGGCCGGGATTTTTTGTGGACAAGAATGACAAGGCGCGCATCGATCGCTGGCTTCACTTGCCACAAGTACAAAACGTTATACCGAAAGATGTAGAGTTTGCCTGGTCGACTCGGTCTGATATTCGCAACAATCGCGAAATCTACTCGCTGTATCTTCTCAAGCGCAAAGTGCACTTCGTCGGCAAGTACCTGCAAAACATCAGGCTGTCAACGGGCCAATACGGCGAATACAATGTCGGCTTCAGCCTATCGGGCGAAGGAGCGTCCCGATTCGCCCAACTGACTGGGGCCAACATTGGAAAACCTCTGGCCATTACGCTGGACGACAAGGTTGAATCCGCTCCGTTCATCAACTCCAAGATTCGCAAGGACGGAATTATCGAAATGGGTGGTAATACCACTATTCAGGAATCGCGAAACCTGGAGATAGTTCTCAAAGCCGGATCGCTCCCGGCACCGGTTGAGATCATTGAGAAGAATGTCGTCGGTGCAACGCTTGGAGCGGATTCTATCAGAAAAGGATTCTACTCTTCGGTGGTAGGGCTGATTCTGGTGCTGCTGTTTATCGCAGTGTACTATCGCCTGTCGGGAGTAATCGCCGATGTTGGTTTGCTGGTCAACCTGTTCTTCCTGCTGGCAGTCATGGCCGGTCTTGGTGCCACTTTGACCATGCCCGGGATAGCAGGAATTATTTTGACAATTGGTATTTCCGTGGACGCCAACATTCTCATTTTTGAGCGCATTCGTGAAGAATTACGCACTGGAAAAACTGTGCGTGCGGCAATTGATGCCGGGTATGACCGCGCCTTTGTTGCTATTTTTGATTCCCACGTCACCACTTTGATCACGGCCGGGGCGCTGTTCCTGCTGGGGTCGGGGCCGATCAAGGGCTTTGCTGTTACGTTGTTCTGGGGTGTAAGCATTTCGCTGTATACGGCGTATGTTGTCACCAAACAAATCTTTGACATACGCAAAGGGTATCGCACCCTGAGTATATAGGAAAAGGAATACACTATTATGCTTCGAATCATAGGTGACACGAACATCAACTTTATTGGCGTACGTAAGATCGCCTTTGTCATCTCGGCTCTGCTGGTTGTAACCGGCGTTGTCGGGCTGGTGATGATCGCAAACGGTACGGCCAATCTCGGCATCGACTTCGCCGGTGGCACGATGATAACCGTCAGTTTTGACGAACGTCTCTCGATCGAGCAGCTTCGTTCGGCTGTGTCGGGACAGTTCACCGATGCGCAAATAACGGAACTAAGCTCGTTCGAGAAGCCGAACTCATTTATTCTCAAGATCAAGCGCCCCCAGTCTGAACAGGAAGGAAAGGAAAACGTCCAGGCGCTGCGCAATATCTTCAACACACAGTTTGCCGGCAACAACTTTGCCGTTGTGTCCGAGCATATCATTGGCCCTGCCGTGGGTGAAACTCTTCGCAATGACGCCCAGAAGGCCATTATGATCTCCCTGCTGGGAATCATAATTTACATCTGGATACGCTTCGATTTCCGATCCGGCATTGCTGCCACTATAGCCACCTTCCATGACGTGCTGGCGGTGATCGGTATTATCTACGTACTGGGAATGGAGTTTGACCTGTTGGTTGTCACGGCCCTTTTGACCCTGGCCGGGTATTCGCTCACCGACACGGTCGTCGTATACGACCGCATCCGGGAAAACCTAAGACGTTTTCGAGCCAAAGGGGAGTTTGCAGGTGCAGTTAATCGTTCAATCAACGAAGTACTTTCCCGCACCTTGAATACATCGATGACAACTTTGATAGTTGTCGGCACACTATACTTTTTCGGTGGGGAGGTAGTGCACAGGTTTGCTTTCGCACTGATACTTGGCATTGTCGTCGGTACCTATTCGTCCGTTTTTGTGGCTAGCCCTATTGTAGTGGAATGGGAAGCCCGCTATCCGAAGCGGTTCAAGTAGTACTGAGTAAACAGTATTGTTAACAGAAGGCCCTGCCGGCCGGCAGGGCCTTTTTGCTTGTCTGAGCTAACAGCTATCTATTGATCTGCCGAATCTCTTAAGCTCTCTATCACACGCCGAATATCATCCGGAAGTATCGAACTGTGCGTGCACAAATTCCCCTCCACCGGATGAACGAACTCGAGACGTGCGGCGTGAAGCGCCTGACGGTCGATCATGGCAAGCGCTTTGGCGGCAAGTGGACGGTCGGGACCGAATATCCCCTTGAGTCGTTTCTGCCGGCCGCCATATTCCGGATCGCCAAGAACAGGATGGTTCAGGTGTGACAGATGAACACGAATCTGATGCGTACGTCCTGTTCCAAGCTGCACTTCCAACAGGTCGCAAAACCGGTATCGTTCCATGACCTTGTAACTGGTGAATGCCTCGCGAGAGTGAACGGTGGTCACGGCCATCTTTTTTCGATTGCGCAACGACCGTCCTATAGGCGCATCGATACTGCCCTGATCGTCAGCCATGTGCCCCCACACCAGGGCTGTATAGATACGTTTGATCTCTCGATTACTGAGTGCCTTCTGCAGCATTATTTGCGCGTTGTCTGTCTTGGCTACAACCAGCAGGCCCGAAGTATTCTTGTCGAGCCTGTGAACAATACCGGCTCGCTCAAGCCCTCCGGCAAGGGAGAGTTTGTTGAAGCGACCGAGCAGAGCGTTAACCAATGTTCCGGTTCGGTGTCCTGCAGCAGGATGCGTGACCATCCCTGCCGCTTTGTCCACAACCAACAGGTAATCGTCCTCATAGACAATGCTCAGGGGAATGTCCTCTCCCTCGATCAGCGATGCCTTCGCCAGGGGGACGACAACAACTACCGCCTCGCCGCCACGAAGAGTGTGATTTTTTGGCACCGTGCGACCGTCAACAAGTACATGTTGTTCACAAATCAGCTTATGGATACGCGAACGGGAAAGACCGAGATCATCGGACGAGGCGAGGAAATGATCCAGGCGGCAGCCTTTGGAAGCATCGGGAACGACGAGAGTTACCCGACGCCCATCGTGCTCGGTGTCGTCGATCATGCTACCTACTGTGGTGGCTGCTCCAGATGCAAAAGTGTGTTCATTTCGTGAACTGCCCGTTCCATCCCGACCAGCATGGCGCGTCCACAGATAGCGCCACCGACAGTGAAATCGTCGATCACCCCCAGTTCTACAAGGGGACGGACGTTCTTGTAGTCGATTCCTCGTGCGCAATGAACCGACAGGTTCGACTTCACCGCCGACTGTACAGCAACGTCGATTCGGTCAAGTTCCGACTGTGCATCCTCGAGCGTTCGTGCCATAGTGTAGCCTGAACAATCGATCATAACGGCCGATGCGTCTGCTTTGGATGCGCCGCGAATCTCCTCGATGTCAGGTGCGACCAAGTAGGCAACAGACAGACCGGCTCCGGTAAAGCGAGCGCTGATTTCCGAGTAATCGACCGGCGCCTGTGCAAAGTCGATTGTCGAAACCCGCCCTTCACCCCCTGCCTGATCTGCCACCAGCACCACCATCCATGGCTTTACTTCGAGAACGCGGTCAATAAGTTCGTCCACAGGCGCAATAGCCACAGTCAGTCGTGTCTTGCTCACTCCCTTGAGCAAGTACATATCGCGCTCGCGCACTTGCGAACGGTCTCGCTGAAGCAGCACGCTGATCCCGTCGGCACCGGCCAGCTCGGCCAGTACGGCCGCCTGGGCGGGATCAGGTTCTTTGGCGCCGCTTAGCCCGCGAAGCGCAGCGACATAATTGAGATTAACAGTAAGCAGCGACACGACATCACCTCTGTTTCGTGTTAGTCTTATGGCTGTTCATTCTATTCGTATCTTATCCGCAACCATCTGCTCAGTCAATATCAAAAACTGGTCAATTGACAATTGTTCTGCCCGGCAGGTCGCGTCAAGCCCAACTGCGGCCAGAAGCTCGCGCGCTTTCTCGGAATCATCGACGATGCTCGGCGCAAGATTATTTATCAGGAGTTTCCGCCGTTGGGCGAAGGCGGTCCGCACCAATCGTTCAAACTGTTCGGGATGATCGAGCCATACCCCCTGTCGAGGATCGAGCCGGACCACAGCCGACATCACTTTTGGCGGTGGCTCAAAACTGTCTGGTGGAACGTCGAAACATAGGTGAATATCGAAGCTCATTTGCGAAAAGATCGAAATCGGCGCCCAGTCTTTGCAACCGGGCGAGGAGGCCAACCGCGAAGCAAAATCCTTTTGAACCATGAGGACAACAGAAAGAATCTGCTGTCGATTCCGGCAGCACCAGTCAATCACCGGTGATGTGATATTGTAGGGTATATTACCAACAAGCCGAAACGGTACGTCACAAAGATCGTCCGGTGACGCCTTCAGGAAGTTTCGATTTTTGATGACTACACTGTCATATTGCTTTAGTCTTGATTCGAGCGCACCAATCAGGTCGTGATCCATTTCCACACCGATGACCGATGCTCCCGATGCAGCCAGGCGTTCTGTAAGGACACCTTGTCCAGGGCCTATTTCTACAATCGTATCGCTCGCCGCCGGTGCAATTACCGCAATCAGTCTATCGAGTATTGATGCAGAGATTAAGAAATGCTGTCCAAATCGCTTCTTTGTTCGGTAGCGTCCCATAGCTATCCTTCAAAGGTCTCTACGAGCCGAAACAGTTTTTGACAGGTGCGATCAGTCACCCGTTCGACATCGGACGGGCCGATCTCTTTGAGTTCGGCCAGTTTGTTGCATACATGCCGCACATAGGCCGGTTTGTTGGGCTTGCCCCGAAAGGGGACCGGCGTCAGGTAGGGTGAGTCAGTTTCCAGTATGATCTTGCCGAGGTCCGTAGCCTGTGCCATTCTTGCCATACTCGCCTTTGGAAAAGTAATGACTCCCCCAACAGAAATGACAAAACCCATGCCAATTACTGTAGCAGCATCATCGGCGTTTCCCGGAAAACAGTGAAACACACCGCCTCGCAGTCGGGATGCGTATTGACTCACAATCTTAACCGTATCGTCGAATGATTCCCGTGTATGAATCACAATGGGCAAATCGACCTCGATCGCAAGTTCCAGTTGGCAGAAAAAGGCCTCTCGTTGCACCTGTCTTGGTGAAAGGTCACGATAATAATCCAATCCGATCTCTCCGATGGCCACGACTTTGTCATGCCCTGCCATCGTTCGCAATTTGTCGAGCGTGTCGCCGCATAGAGTCTTGGCGTCGTGAGGATGGACGCCGACCGTTGCGAAAAGGCCGTCATGCTGCTCCGACAGGTCGATCGCTGCCCGCGACGAGGCCAGGTCAATGCCGACATTAATGATTGTGTGTACGCCGGTCGCGTTGGCCTCGGCAATGGCTGCCTTGTGCTGGTTACTATGTGTGTCTAAATTGAGATGGCAGTGCGAGTCGATCATCAGCCCACGTCGGTGCCGGCCGGGATGTCGCCGTCGACAGTCAGCAACTGCAGTTCGCCGTTCGCTTTTGCGGCCAGCAACATCCCCTGCGACTTGACACCGCGAATCGTGGCTGGCTTGAGATTAGCCACCACCACAATCGTTTTGCCAACTATCTCTTCAGGCGCAAACGTTTCGGCAATCCCCGCAACGATTTGACGTTTTTCGGACCCAATGTTGATCTGCAGCTTAAGTAACTTGTTCGCACCCTCAACCCTCTCAGCCTGTTCTACACGGGCGATTCTCAGATCAATCCTGCCAAACTCCTTGATGTCGAGCAGGCCGGATTCATCGACTGCTTTTTCGGTGCCTGATGAGCCTTTGTTCTCGTCGACCTTAGGGGCCTTATGTATGCGTGGAAAGACCGACGACTTCAGATTGACCGGACGGCCCGGCTCCAACTGAAAAAATTGTCGGGCGTTATCGAGGGTCAGTGTTGTATCGTCGAGCGACAGAACAGCGCGAATCTCCCGCATCTTGTTCGGCATAACCGGAAACAGTACAATCGACACTATCCGAATCAGTTCGCAACAGACGTAGAGAATGCCACCCATCTTCTCCAATTGATCAGTCTTGGCAAGTTGCCAGGGTGCGTTGTCGTTGAAAAACTTGTTCGTGGAGCGCACAAGGCCTAAGGCCATATCGATGGCCCTACCAATTCGAAAATGCTTCATGTGGGCGTAGGCTTTTTCAGGAAGTTCTTCCGCCTGCTCCAGCAATTCCTGAACACCGTCCAGACTATCAACCGGTTTGGGAATCTTGCCGCCTAAACTAGTCATGATCATTTTCATCACTCTTGAGACCAGATTCCCCAAGTCGTTAGCAAGGTCGGCATTGTACTGAACACCGAACCTCTTCATCTGAATGTCGCCATCGATACCAAACGGATACTGTGTCAGCAACAGATAGCGGGTAGCGTCAGCTCCATAGGCGCGAACCAGCTCATCGGGGTCATTGACGGGCTGTCCATCGACGGCGATCACAAT
>JBHHVC010000150.1:0-6992 GCA_046754125.1 Candidatus Zixiibacteriota bacterium | reverse complement strand
CAGGTCGATTTGAGGCGGATCCGTCTTGATTAACCCATTCTGATTGGCAAACATATAGTAGAAGTGCTGCTTGCAACCTCCACCGTGACGCAGATATGGAAGGAGTGTATCACCTGAAATTGTCACAGATTTGAGATCGAAAGAGTTCACCGCAATGTCTGCCGGCCGTATTGCAGAGATCAAGACCGGTTCTATACCCGAAGAAGACTGTTCACACCTTAGCACCTGAAAGTCGACAGTGAATGTGCTCTGATCGATGTCTGGCGATGGATCTGGATTCAGCGACAGTACTGTGGTCAGGTAGCCAGAAGTATCGTGGGAGCGATATGAGCCACCGACGGGACCCTGCCATCCCCAGATTGTGTCAATAATGGTCACGGGCTGCTGCCCTTTGCGGGTCAGAGTCAACCGGATAACTGCATTCCCGTGCAAGAAAGTAGCGCACACCATATCCCTCGGACACCTGTCGTCACTGATAACTTCCTCAAATGTCAGCTTACCCTGCCCCTAGTCGAATGAAACGGATTGGCCCAGCCCCAGCCGGACAATCGCTCCAGTGGCGGCCTCGCCGGTATTTTGAGCGACAGGCGAGTGGGAGCAACTCCAAGTCATAGCCGTAGCCAGAAGAACAACGCTGCCAATAAGTACTCGCATCATATATCTATCTCCATCGCATTATACGCCTTACTGCGCCAGAAAACTCCCATAAATGGGACGGATCAGTGGATGATTTGTTTACAGGCTATTTCCAGAATGTGGTCACAATGAACCAGAAGAAAATCACAACCGCCATCAGAAGCGATACTATCAAGTATTGTCTGGGAGAATGTTTGTCAGGCGGGACTCCGCCAACCATTGCTTTCTCTGGTTCAAACTGACTAACAGCCTCGAGTGAGATCAGCAGTTCGCTCGGCCCAACAAATCGATCGGATGGACTTTCAGCGAGCAGTTTCTTAACCAGCAAAGTCCAATCCGGCCCGACTACTTTAGATAGTTGTTCGATAGGCACTGCGTCGGCCGGCCTTTCGACACCGGTCATTTCACAGATTATGGCGCCCAGGGCGTACAGGTCCGAGCGTCGTGTCGGTTCGCCGCCACGACGAAGCTCGGGAGCCAGCCAGGCCGGTGTTTCTTCTTTAGGATACGCCTGGGCAGGCCAGCCGAGGCCAGCATCGCCAAGCCTGACCGTGCTTTGATCATCAACAATGACATTGGTGCTGGAAAGATTGCCATGAATCACTCCCATATCGTACAGTGCCTTAAGCCCTTGTGCCGCATGGACCGCAATTGACATCATACGTTCAGGGCCGGGAAGCTGCTTCTCTACCAATTGCCGAAGTGACATTCCTTCAACGTACTCCGACAGCAAAACATAGCTCTGCTCCCATGCCTCGACCCCATACACAGCACAGAGATTTGGATGAAAATTGTCTATTTGTCGTCGCCAATGAATAAGACAGGATTCAAAAGATCGTGAATTGGCTACTTCCTTCGAAATCAATTTGAGTATTACCGGACGTTGCAGGGCTGTATCGAAAGCTTTGTAGCTGACCCCGTTTTTCCCCGCCCCCATCTGCTGGGCAATAGCGTACTGGAGTATCTGTTGTGGCTGATTGTTGTCCATCTCATATAATAACGGACAATAGACCGTCTGACTTGACCACAATTTCGATCGCTCTTTCCGCAGCAGGACCAGTTGAAAGAAACCGCTTGCATCGGCCTCTTAAGACCGCTATCATTCCACTGAGAAAACAGTTCCGTTGGGGGTGGCGTAAAACACCGCCTGAGAATATACCCCCCAGACCTGATCCGGGTAATACCGGCGTAGGGAAACGGAGATGTTAGCAGCATCCCCAGCCTGTTAGTCAGGCGAACCTATCGATTCAGGACGGAACCTTGCAATTGCTAACAGTATTGCGCGAGGTTACTGTCATGAGAATAATATCTTTGTTCACCGTGCTATTGGTGTGCGGAACCTGTCACACAGCTAGTGCCGATCAGTTCGGAATCGTCGGCCGCGTCACAGATGGCGATGGCAATTCGCTCACCGGAGTTTCGGTGGTTACGAATCTGCTCGGAGTCGGGACCCTGACCGACGCCGACGGTACTTTCGTATTGCCGTTGAGTGACAGCGTTGTTCGAATCACATTCACGTCGGTAGGTTATCGAGCGCGCCAACTGGCGCTTGAGAATCTTCCTGATGTAATCGTACTTGAGAGAGAGTACTTCCGCGGGCAGAACATTCTGGTAACTGCCGACCGCGCCGAATACGGAATAACGCCGATTGCCTTTGACAACCTGACTAGTAACCAGATCGAGCGTGACTACAGCATAGCAGAGTTCCCTTTGTTGCTAAACAGTACGCCCAATGCCTACGCCTTTTCCGACGGGGGAGCGCCGTTGGGTTACAGCTACCTGCGAATACGCGGCTTCGACGACAAACGAGTCTCCACCTATATTAACGGGGTACCGCTGAACGACCCCGAAGATCAGGCGACATATTTTGTCGATCTGCCGGACTTTGGCGCAAATATCTCAGACATACAGGTGCAGCGAGGGGTCGGCAATTCGCTATATGGTGACGCCTCATTCGGCGGGTCGATCAATGTTGTAACAAATCTGATCTCTCGCCCGAGGCAGGCCGTCATCACATCGGGCTATGGACAACTGACCTCAGACGGTTCGGCGATCAGTGACATTTACAAACAGTCGCTCGAGTATTCTTCCGGTCTGATTGGGAACCGCTGGTCATACGCGGGAAGATTCTCAAAACAAAAGACAGGCGGCTATCGCCACAATAGCTGGTATGAAGGATGGGCCTATTCCTTTTCGCTGGCCAGGCTCGATCGAGACATGACAACAGAGCTGCACGTCTACGGAGGGCCGATCAGGATGCACCTCGCCTTTTACGGGGCGAGTCGAGACGATATCGCACGTGACCGGCGCACTAATCCGCTGCGGTACGACAATGAGACCGACAACTTCAATCAGCCACACTACCAGTTACATAATACGTGGCGGCTGAATGATCGCACTACCCTGTCGAACACTCTGTATTACATTCGAGGCAAAGGATACTACGAACAGTTCAAGAGCGGGCGCGACTTCTTTGAGTACAATATCTCGCCAACTATTACCGGCATCGACACAAGTACCGGTCAGCCGTTTAGATCGGGCGATCTGGTTCGACAACAATGGGTAGAAAAGAGTCAATATGGCTGGAACCCGAGGCTCGACATCGACCATAAGCGTGGAAAACACAGTGTCGGGGGATCGTTCTACTACTTTGCATCCGACCACTGGGGACAGGTTGTCTGGGCGCAACACATCGACGGTTTGCTCAATCCTCGCAACCGGTACTACCAGTACGATGGAAAGAAGTGGGTCGGTTCGCTGTATGCGCAGGAGCAACTGGAACTAACCGAAACCATCAGCGCGCAGTTGACGGCTCAGTTGCGCTACCAACGGTATCGATTTGATCAGGACATAATGGGAGCGTTCAAAGGATTCGATTACGATATCGACTGGCTCTTCTTCTCTCCGCGTATGGGAATCAATTATCGATTGAGTGAGCGCACTAATCTGTATAGCCATTTCGCCATTTCGTCCCGTACACCGACCGACGCGTCAATCTATGACGCCAACGACCCGTTCACGCTACCATCTCTTGATATAGAATCGATTTCACTTGGATCAGCCAACGACACGATTGCCTATCGGTTTGGCGATCCAACCGCAGCCAGTGAGCGAGTGTACAATCTGGAACTGGGGGGACAGTACCGCTCGTCGCAAGCCAGTTTTGGATTCAATCTCTTCTGGATGGATTTTCGAGATGAGATTGTACCGGAGGGACACATTAATGAAAACACGGGCCTGCTGATCACAACCAACGCCGACCGCTCTGTACACAGCGGTATCGAACTATCTGGTGCATGGAAGCCGACCGATCGCTTTACATTTGATGCCAACTTCGCGCTGAACCATAATCGATTCAGGAGCTTTCGCGGGGAGATCGACGTCTACACAGATACATCATCTTACCGTACTACTGCTGATTATGCTGACAACACCATTCCCGGTTTTCCGGAATACATAGGTAATTTCATAGCTGACTACAAAAGTGACCGATTTCGTCTGACCTATTCGCTGCGGTTGCTCGGCAAACAATTCGTGGAACTGTTCAACGTCGACTCACTGGCCATCGACCCATTTTCTCTTTCGTCACTTGCAGCATCATACACACTGCCGCCCTTCAATGGAGTCGGCGATCTGACACTCCTGTTTCGGATCGACAACCTGTTTGACAAGAAGTATGAGTCGTCCGGTTATGGCTGGACATTTGGTTTGGCCGACGCTCCGGGAGGTCCGGTTTCTCTCTCGCATGGCGGCGAGTATTACGTCGGCGCAGAGAGATCGTTTTATGCGCAGCTACGACTGGCCTTGTACTAGTTGATGGCAGTGGATGTATGTTCGTGAAGCTTTGTAGGGCGGGTCCGTCTACGAACCCGCCGTTCGATCTAACATTCCAATCGTCAGGAGCGCAGGGCTCCTGACCTACCACCATACTCACCATGCATATTATTGACTACACATTGGTCGTCACCTATCTGGTTGTTCTGCTCGGTCTCGGTTTTGTTCGTCGATTGCGTCCGGGTAGTTCTGCCAACGAGTTGATTGTGGGCGGGCGGATGCTCACTCTGCCCGCATTCGTCGCCTCGTTAGTCTCTACATGGTACGGAGGCATACTTGGAGTGGGAGAGTACGCATACAGCTATGGTCTTTCCAACTGGCTCGTATTCGGTCTGCCGTACTATCTTGCAGCTACCCTCTTCGCCCTGTTCCTGGCGAAAAAGGCCCGCACAACTCAATTGCTGACCATTCCTGATCGCCTGCTCGAAGTGTACGACCGCCGCACAAGTGTCGCGGCTGCGGTGATTATTTTTGTAATGACTGTTCCGGCCGCCTACGTGCTGATGCTCGGCGTGCTGGGGCGATTTATGTTCGGCTGGCCGATGTGGGTCGGTGTGCTGGCGGGGACACTGTTCTCGATCATATACGTGTATTTCGGAGGCTTTCGCTCGGTCGTAAGGACCGATCTGCTGCAGTTTGCATTGATGTTCATCGGCTTCATCCTGCTTATGGTAGTGTTAATAAGTACTTACGGTGGACTGGACTTTCTGCGGGCGCACCTGCCCGACGCTCATCTGACCTGGCACGGGGGACAGACCGGCTGGTACATCGCCATGTGGTATGTGGTGGCGCTGGCTGCTCTCATCGAGCCGGCCTTTTACCAGCGTTGCTTTGCCGTCCGGGACATTCGTACCGCCCGGCTCGGGATTTTTATCTCAATCGGGTGCTGGGCGTTTTTCGACTTCATGACCACGACCTGCGGACTATACGCTAGAGTTCTTCTGCCCAATCTGTCCGACCCGGTGGCTGCCTTTCCGGAGCTGGCCCAACTCGTTCTGCCGGCCGGGCTGTTGGGGTTGTTTTTGCTCGCTTTGCTGGCAACGGTCATGTCAACAGTTGATTCGAATTCATTTCTGGCTGCCACCACCTTCGGGCGCGACATAATTCCGCACTTTATCAAACAGCCCGCGAATATCCTTCGACATACCAGGATCGGTCTTTTACTGGCCACCGCTATTGCGCTGGTGCTTGCCCTGATGTTTGAGTCGGTTATTGATATCTGGCATGCTTTCGGCTCAATCGGCACACCGGCTTTGCTGATACCGGTCCTGAGCGCCTTTGTTGGCAAACGACGCCTTTCGCCGAGATGGGCTTTCGTATCAATTGTTGCTAGCGGTTCGGTCGCGTTTTGCTGGTATCTGTCCAAGTACGTGTTGGATAGCAACGAATTCCTGCTTGATGTCCAGCCGATTTTCCCCGGGATTGTCGTGTCGCTGGCGATTTATCTTGCGCATGTATACAAGAGCGATACATAACACAACGATCACCTGTGCGCCTTGTCCGGGCCTTGGCCCCGCGCTATCAGGTAGCGTAAACTCTTTCGTGCAAATTGGGAGTGTTTCCCATAAATAGATAGGGAGGATCCAACGAATTGCCTCATAATGAATGTTACCGAGAGAAGGCAGGATCATCATCTTATATATCCGGGGCATTCGTATTCGGGCGACGAATGTACTTTTCCAGCGATAGGTAGCTCACCCAGAGTGAAGCCAGAGGCGGAACGCCGGGTGGGGACACGTAATCTGTGGTCTCTGTTGACCAAAGTTAGCATATACAGGCAAGCTGCCGTCCCCGTAAGTAGCGATTAAGTCAGTGTGAGATATGTTCTTATAGTCCGTGTGTGATTTGCTTCATATCCGTGCTCATTTTGGAGTATAGCTCAAACGGGTGAAACTGCGCCTTTTTGCAAGAGCAATGGCGGACTTTTTCGGATGCTCATTGATATAGACCGTCATGGTCTATGTTGTTGCGTAGAAAAGCACGGTTTTTGGGGTCATTACAGCCTGTTTTCTCTTGACATTATAGGAATGTAGGAGTACCTTACCCAAGTCGGGTCAAATTGCATGGCCGGACACCGTTGACACCGACGAGAGACGAGACAGATTAGGTAATCTTAGGCGGAGTGATTTTTGGACGATTGATCACGTTATTATCCTACAATTTGCCCTACCAGTGATTTGATTTACCCATCGCGTGCCGTGGGGTGATTGCTCTCGCCGAAACGCTGGCCACTAATAGTTGGCTGCGGGGGAATGGTCTTTATGTCATTGAACCATAGTCGTTTTTTGTTCACATGCTTGCTTGTGCTGTTTGTTGCGCCAGGGGTCCTTGCTCAGAGGGGGAAGGATCCGGGCGGGCAGGCAGCCTACTATCATCCCTATACCAATGAGCCTCCCGGTCCGCCGCCAAATTACAACTTGGTGGACCCCTCGTATTTTCAGGGAGTTCCGTCGCTCCCCATTATTCTGGGCAAGAATGCCGGCGGCTACTACATCTATAACGACTCAGCGCAGGGAAAATGG
>JBHHVC010000149.1:0-7059 GCA_046754125.1 Candidatus Zixiibacteriota bacterium | reverse complement strand
CCTTGAATAGCTGCCCGGCCTGTTCACGTACAAACATGATCGGGAGGAAGACGGCCACAGTCGTCACAGTCGAGGCGAGCAAGGCACCCCACACTTCGCGGGTGGCGTCAGCGGCGGCTTTCCAGCGAGCTTTTCCGAGCTGCATATGGCGATAGATATTCTCCAGCACCACAATAGCGCTGTCGACAACCATGCCGACAGCAAAGGCCATCCCGGCCAGTGAAATCACATTCACAGACCGTCCAAAAACGTACATCGTAACAAAGGTGGAAATGATCGAAATTGGTATAGCCAGACCGATAACTGCGATAGCCGAGGGCGAGCGCAGGAACAGTAACAAGGTCAGAATCGCCAATAGACCGCCGAGAAATATATTTGTGAAAACAAGGTCGATTGCTGAATCGATATAGACGGTCGCGCTATAGGCGTTTTCGATATGGAGGCCATATTCGGGCAGAACGTCTCGGTTCATCTTTTCCACCTCTGTCATCAGACCATCCAGCACGTCCAGTACATTCGCTCCTACCTGTCGCTGTGCATTGAAAGCGATGGCTGGTTGTCCGAGATGACGAACCAGTGCGCCCGGCTTTTCGTAATCGAGGGTCACCTCGGCTACATCCTGTATACTTATGGGAACGCCGTTGCGAACTGCGACGACGGTTTGCTCTACTTGTTCAATCGACTCGTATCGGGATACTGTGCGCACCACGTAGCGCCGCTTGCCTTCGCCGAAATCGCCCGCGGCGATATCCCGGTTTTCTGACCTAAGAGCGTTACCTAGCTGATCGATGGTAATTCCTGCGGAGGCCAGCAAGGCAGGATCAAAAGTAACGTGCACTTCCTGTTCGACGCCCCCAAAGATATTGATCGACGATACCCCTTGCACCCGTTCCATGCGGGGTTTGACCAGTTCCTCAATCATCGTCTTCATGTGCGGTACATAGACGTTTCGGCTGCCGTCAGACTTGATAGTGAACCAGGCAATAGCGCCGCCCAGACGATCTGACGAACTGACAACCGGCCGGTCGGCGTTTTGCGGATATGACGGGACCTCATCGAGTTTGTTCGAAACGCGAACCAGTGCGCTGGTCATTTCAGTTCCGACAGGAAACTCCAGCGTAACGACACCACGACTATCAGACGATTCGGAGGTCATTTCCTCGACCCCCTCAATCGATTTGAGATACTCCTCCTGCTGTTCGATGATGTCCTTTTCGATTTCTGCCGGCGAGGCGCCGGGCCAGATCGTTGTGATCGTGATAACCGGTCGCTCTACCTCAGGCGTGAGCTGCACCGGCACTCGAGATAACGCGACAAATCCGGCCATAGTCGCCAACAGTACGCCGACGATAACTGTCACGGGATATCTTATGGAAGAGGTTATGACACTCATATTGCGCTAACAACTGGCCAGTCGCTGAGTAGCCAGGCTGCTATTGTCCTTTATTCTCTTTGGCGTGAGCAGCCGGTTGGTGACCACTCGGATCGCCTCCCGGAGGGCCATCGGAAGCTGTTCGCACAGGTGCGCCGGGAAAAATTCGTTCATTGCCGCGCACGACTATCGGCATTCCTTCGGAAAGCCCGTCAGATACTACTGCAATAAGCTCTCCATCAGTGGAACTTGTAAGAACCGGCATTGGTGCAGCTTTGCCGTCTCTGATCGTATAGACCATCGTTTGCCCGCCCTGACGAATGATCGCATCCTTGGAAACGGCCAGCGAAGTAAAAGCCTTGTTAAGCGTCAGTGTTGCTTTTACAAGCATTCCTCCAGCCAACTTGAAATCTGGATTTGAAACAGCGACAAAGACTGGAAAGGTGTGAGTTTCTTTTGAGGCGGTAGCCGAGATGCCGGTGACTCGTCCGATCAACTCTTGAGAGGCGTTATTTGATGCTGATATCGCAACCGTACTGCCTACAGACAGTTGGCCATAATAGCGCTCGGGAAGATCGACAACAATTCTGATACTGTCGAGCGCTGCCAACTCCATTACTTCCGTACCGGGGTTAACCCACTCGCCTGCATTGATCAGACGTCGGCCGGTCACACCCGAAAAAGGCGCCCGGACGGAACAATCCCTAACATCCCTGTCGAGCCGATCGCGGTCGGCCTCAGCTTTCATTCTGGCCGCCTCTGAAATTGCGTCCCATGCTCTTGCGCTATCGAGAGAGGTTTCTGAAATCAGGCTCTGCGCGTGAAGTTCCCGCGCGCGCTCAAGTTGTTCCCGAGCCAGTTCCGCTTGCAATAAAGCCTGAGTTGCTTCGGCAGCTTTGGCTTTGTGCAATAACCTGATCCTGACATTATCAATGCTGATAAGTCGCTCTCCCGCCGCAACCGGCATGCCCTCAAGGGCATCGATTTTCTCGACGCGGCCGGATACCTGCGAGACAATACGACTCTGGTTCCACGCTTCAGCACGGCCAACCAACCTGATTTGATCGTGGAACCGGTGCGAGCGGACTTCATCGGTAACCACCAGTGTGGGCGGCATGCCCTGACCAAATGAGGCCAGTCGGGTGGTCATAGCAAACAGTAAAGAAAGAAATAATACGTGCCAAGCGGCCTTGTTTTGTCTCATTGTCATCCCGTGTCCGTTTCAATCCACGCCCCCCACTCGGGGACGGTTTGCCCTTACGCCATATCCGGACAAACGTGTCTCAGGTGCCTTTAGTTCGCTCCGGCGCCGAAATCCTCGGCTCCGGCTAAGATAGCCAGATTTTCCGGTCTGTCACTCACTTTCTTTCTTGTGCGCCTATCTGGTGTCTTGCCGAGGCGAACCTAGCTGACCAGAAAAGCTGACATTCAGGTAGGTCGGCGCTGCGGCAACTACCCGTCGAGCAGGACCGTGTCCGAGAATGGCGACGGAAATGGGGAAACGGTAAATCCGGAGGGCGGCACTTTCAGCAACCGGCAAGGGGTCGTCTGGCCGGGCTCCAGATGCTATCCAGTGAATTGACAACTGAATAGGACTGTCGCACGCAGTCATTCAGCCCGATGCCGTAGTACGCGTTGCCGGAGAGATACAGGTTTCCTACTCGCGCCAATCCCTCTTCAATGTTGGATAGAATGCTGCTATGGCCGATATGGTATTGAGGAATCCCTCGTGGGAATCGATATACTCTGACAATCTCAGGCGGGTCACTGATATCCAGAATGTCGTCGAGTTCCTTGCGTACGAGCAGTGTTAGAGCGTCATCGGATAGTTGAATTGAATCATGGTCACCATCCCCACCGATCATCATTCGCAGTTGTACTTTTCCCTTCGGTGCACGATTGGCGAAGATCGAAGATGTCCAAATGGAGCCGAGTATCTGGCGTTGCTCCCTCCGAGGGATCAGAAAGCCGAAACCGTCCAGCCGCCTACCAATTGATAGGTCATCGTATCCCATGCAAGCGACTGCGATGGGCGCGTAGACGATCTGCTCAAGGGCACTAGCGAGAGTTTGGGACAGCTTTCTTGTAATGCGAGCCGCCTCATAAGATGGTGTTGCCAAAATGACCGAATGTGCCGACAGGTTCGCACCGTTTTGGATCTCTATGCGAAACTGGCCGGACTGCTTCTCGACTATGCAAACAGGCGAATTCGTGCTGATATGCGCCGAATGTCGGTCTCGAAGGCGATCAGTCAAACAGCTCAGCCCGTTCTCAAACGATGTCAGCCAGCCGGCAGGTCCGGCCGGACCGCCTGTTTTACGGCCTTCTCTTTTGGCCTTGCGCGCCTTTGCTATCATCGCCTTGAGCAACGAACCGTGCTCGCGCTCCATATCGGCCATGACCGAAAAGCAAGAACGCAAGGACAAGCGTTCCGCCAGTCCTCCGTATATTCCCGAGACCATTGGCTGCACCAAATAATCGGCAGCCTCTTTACCAATACGGCGGACCGCAAAATCATACACCGATTCATCTAGATCGTGCGGAGGTCCACTCGCGAATGGCTCGGCCAGCAGGCGAAGCTTGCCTTTGAGTTTCAGTATGTCGGAGAACAGAAACGACTGAGGACTCATGGGTACTTTTCGCAGTCGTCCCTGGCGCAGGATGTACCTGTTGGAGGCACTCTCGCCGGCACGTTCCAATTTTTCGTTGAGGTCGAGTTCGTTGCAAAGCCTGAGTGTTAGCGGCTCACGATCGAGGAAGCCGTTTGGTCCCCGGTCGAAATTGTACCCATCGACCATATCTGTTTGAATGGTTCCGCCCAAAACAGTCTCTGCTTCCAGTAGTCGTACCGAAAAATGTGGATGCAGCGTGCGTACGAAATGCAAGGCCGACAATCCGGAAATGCCTCCTCCAACAATGACAATATCAACAGGTGACATGCCTGCAAAGCCTTTCCTGCACCAGCGAGGCAAGTACATCGGCAAAGGCCGGGTCGTCATTGAACATCGGCATGCGCCGAATCCTGTACCCGTTCTTGACCATCTGGTCCTTCAACTGGATGTCGATTTCATGGAGTGTCTCGATGTGGTCGCATACAAAGCTGATCGGCACCACAAATAGACCTGCGCTACTCTCATCGAGCAATCGCCTGACTTCGTCCACAGTGTCCGGTCCCACCCACTGCACTGGCCCGGTGCGACTTTGAAATGCCACAGTATACTCTCTGTCACCGGCCGCCAGCGATGCCGTGCGGTATACTTGCTGGACGTACGGGTCTCCGTCGTCGACGAATCGCTGAGGCAACGAATGGGCAGAAAAAAAAAGACGTTCATTGGCTCCAATATTGTCGTCGATGTATCGCTTCAGAAGTGAGATATAGCCAGCGTGATCATGAAAGTCATCGATGAATTCTGATTCAATTTGTGGGCTACGTGAAAGGCCCTCAGCAGCGACGGCAAACGACGAGCCTGTTGTAGCACTGCTATACTGGGGATAGAGCGGCAGAAGACAGAACTTGCGACACCCGTCGGACAGTGCTTTCTCAATGGACCGTTCGATGGTCGGCTCAAAATACCGCATACCGACATAACAGCGACAGTCGATTCCTTCGGCCTTGAGTGTGCTCTCGACCATTCGTGCCTGTGTCTCGGTCCAGAAAAGTAATGGTGAGCCGCCGCCGATCAGGCGATAATGATCCTGTACCGTTTTCATGCGCAGTCGAGAGATCAAGGATGCAAAGGGCTTTTGCAGTAGTTTGCCTCCGGGAAGGCGTATGATTGAACGGTCGGAGAAGATATTGAAGAGGTACCTTCTGATATCTTCGAGCCGATCAGGACCGCCCATGCTGAGAAGGATAACTGCCGCTCGATCCTTTATGCTCTCGGAATTAGATTGTCCTTGAGAACGTGGCATTGCTCGCCTGCTTCCCATTGAGGTAGGAGTCAAAAACCATGGCTATGTTTCTCACAAAGGTGCGACCGAACTCTGTTACGGTCAGACCCTTCCTTGATTGGACAATAAGCCGATCATCAACAAACTCGTTCAAGCGATCATGTTCATCGGCGAAGTATGTGTAATAATCAATGCCGAATCTGCGGTTTATCCGATCTGTGTCGATGGCGAAGTTGCACATTAGCGACTTGATCACGTCCTGCCGGACCAGATCATCGTCACTGAGGATCATTCCGCGGTAAACAGCGAAGTCGTGGTCATCAATCGCGCACGAGTATGCGTCCAGTTTGGACTGATTCTGGAAAAACGACTTGTTCACATAGCCGATCGACGACATGCCGAATCCTATCATGTCAGGCGCGGTGCGAACAGTGTATCCCATGAAGTTACGATGCAGATTCCCTGTGGATTGGGCAATGACGAGTTCATCCTCTGGTAACGCGAAATGATCCATCCCAATTTGGACATACCCGGCTGCGCCAAGGTGTTCGATTGTCAAAGCCAACATGCGATACTTCTCCTCAGTCGACGGCAGTAGATCGACGTCTATTTTTCGCTGATGCGCCAGGCGGTCGGGCAGGTAAGCGAAAGAATAGATTGCCAGTCTGTCCGGACGCATTGAGATGACTTTGTCAAGGGTAGACGCGAAGCTCAGGGCCGTCTGGCACGGCAGTCCGTAGATGAGATCGAAATTGATTCCGGACAAACCAAAGGTGCGACATCGATCCAGAACGGCCTGCACCCTCTCTATCGGCTGGCTGCGCCCCACAGCCTGTTGCACCTTCGGATCAAGGTCTTGCACTCCGACCGATACACGGTTGAAGCCGTCGTTGATTAGCTGCTCGACCTGCTCCCCCGAAATAGCACGCGGGTCGACTTCAATCGATATTTCGCAACCATGAGCAAAATCGAATTGATTCCTGAGGGCGTTGAGCACTTCCTTGAGCTTCTCAACTCCTACAAAGCTAGGTGTGCCTCCACCAAAATGAAGCTGGTTGACTCTACGTCGCTTGCCCATGCGAGATGCGACTGCGCGGACCTCTCCTAACATGATAGCAACGTAATCATCTGCTCGCGACATGCGATTTGTAATGTACGTATTGCAGCCACAGTACAGGCAGCGGCTTTGGCAAAACGGAATGTGGCAGTATAACGCCAGCGGTTCATCGGTTTGTTTCGATGCTTCCTCCAAGGCCCGGTGATAATGCTCGTTATTGACCTGATCGCTCCAGACCGGCGCAGTGGGATAGCTGGTGTATCGAGGTCCGGGACGGTCGTACTTCCGAAGCAGGTCGACCGTAATGGCGGCACTATTTTGAGTATCTATCGGGCTCATGATCGAAACCGGTGTACCGTGTTTACCATTGCCTCGACCGACTCAACAGGCGTGCCCGGCTGGATACCATGACCCAGATTGAATACCAGACGCGCAGGTTGTTCGAATTGCCCGAGAATTTTCTCTGTGCGCTCGACTATCCGGTCAACCGAGCCAAACAGCGACGAGGGATCAAGATTCCCCTGAATTGCCTTCCCCGGTAGGGCACGAGCAACCGAGCAAAGATCAGCGCGGTAGTCAACGCCAACGACCTCGCACTCGATATCGCGAACAATGTCTAAGTATGGTGCGACATTATTTACAAACAACAAGCGCGGCACCTTGCACACTCGCAGACGGGCAAGAATGCGATTGATCGGAGCCGCCGACCATGTGCGATAGTCGTCGTGCGACAAAACGC
>JBHHVC010000148.1:0-7068 GCA_046754125.1 Candidatus Zixiibacteriota bacterium | reverse complement strand
CTTGCTCTTTTTCTTCAGGAAGTCTGTATTGCAGCGAATAAGGACTGCTTTGCTCGGATGCAGGCGTGCGTTGCCATACAGCACAATGTTGACACGGTGGCCGGGCTGAGTATATTTCCCCATGCTCATCGACCTGACATTGCCACTGAAGAACGACGACCCGTTTCTTGAGCATTTCGCATTGGCGAAGTCGGGACATCTCGGTACGCACATCGACAAACCTGTCTCAATGCCGATGGCCATCGAACGGTTCATTAGTCCGGGCCGGTTGATCGATCTGTCGATTGATGACAACGCGGGCATAGAAGAGAAGATCGTGCGGCGGGCGACTGACATCCGAAAAAGTGAGTTTGTTATTCTGCACACCGGTTGTCTTAAGCGTGCATATGGTACCGAGGCGTATTTTGACGATCATCCGGAGCTTTCGCAAAAGTCGGTAGAATTGCTCGTATCAAAAGAGCCAAACATGATCGGCATCGATGCTCCCGGTCTGGCCCGGAGCGACCGACACAGCGAGGTCGACAGGTATTGCGAAGAACATGGCGTGCTGGTAGTGGAAAACATGGCCAATCTTGAACTTGTGCAGTCGGCCATTGTTTGTGTCTACTGCTTTCCAATCAACGCCGACGGTTGCACAGGACTGCCAGTAAGAATTGTAGTGGAGGTACAAGGAGAGCACTAATGGAAGGTAATATCCATTATACTGGCAGCGTCGATAGATTGAATGCCGAGCAACTCAGCGGCTTCTTTGTTGGATGGCCCGATGGACCGAGTCCGCAGACCCATCTGCTCCTGCTGCAACAGAGCAGCTATATCGAACTGGCACGAGTGGGACGCTACGGGCGAGTGGTCGGTTTCACAACAGCAGTCAGCGACGGCGTGATCTGCGCCTACATCCCCCTGCTGGAAGTGCTTCCGGACTATCAAGGGCGCGGCATCGGGCGGACTCTGGTTGAGCGAATGCTGGAGCGTCTGTCACACATCTATATGATCGATCTTGTGTGCGATCAGGATCTTCAGGGCTTTTATCAGAAACTGGGGATGCAGACCGCTCACGCTATGATAATACGCAATTTCGATTACCAGGCGGGAAGAGCGTAGCGGCGGGACTGTGCCGGATACCATTCCGGCTAGTCGCTCCCGACAGAGAACCCGATTCGCGCTTTCAGGGAATAGCTGGTCTCGAATTGATAATCCTGTAACTGATTGTCATCGACATCAAGCACCTCAAAACGACGATAGAGTGTGCGCCCGCCGTTGACAGTCAACGATAGTCCCTCGTACAGGCCGATCTTTACTGCCGGGCCGAGGTTGAATATCGAGTACTTGACCCGTCCATTTCCAGTGAGACGACCGTCACCGATATCAACGCTCTCGCCGATGCGAAACTGGGCGCCGGTCACCTTTCCTTCGATACCGAAACTTAGTCGATTGCTCATCAGATACCACACGTCGAGTTTTTGTGGGACATCGAAGTTGATTTTCCATCGGTGCGACGGTCGCCACTTCAGACGGGCCACAGGCAGAACTATCGGCTGCCCGAAATCGTCAGAATATCCGGCGCCGATGCCGTAGGTGAATTTGCGTGACACTTTCTTAGTGAAGATGAATCCTGCGCGGATGGTCACATGATTGGAGCCAACGTTTTCTAAATCTGTCAGCAGGCTAGCTGTGCCAGCAAGGCGAGATTCCATTTGTCGGATAGAACCTGCCGAAAGACCAGACCGTACTTAAAAGTGTAGAGGTAATCTGGCCGAAACAGTACGCCGGCTGCTTCCGCGTTTTCGTACGTTTGGTATAGCGAACGCAGCGTGAAAAAGTTCAGAAGGATACTGTTCTTGCCGGACAACAAGATTGGAACGGCAAGTTTTACAGTCACAGTTCGGGCAGTAGTGTTCAGCTCGTTTCTCTCAAGCGTGTCGGGTGCATATTCTGAACTCGGTATCAGTTCATAGCTAACCAAGGCAAGGCTGAGCCCTTCAGCCTTAGTAGCTTCCCCAACTCCTATTGACCAGAACATAAGGCCAGCCAGAGCCAACGTTAAGGCACTTCTTCTGCGCAAAATCTCCTCCTGTTAACGTCGGTCGAACTAGATCCTACACGATAATACCCTGAAAGGCACATGTTCATCAACTCTGAATATGCGCCAATCTCCGACTAACACCGCCAGCCACTGATCAATGATAACTGCATCGCCGGCCAGACTGTTCCCGACGAATAATCGGCCGACACTAACATAAGGCGTTGTCAATCCCCCTTCGAGGGGCAAACTGAGGCTGGTCATATGGCCGTAAGCAAGCAGACCAAAGAAGCTGTCAAAAAGCAACTGCAAAAAAAGCAGCCGCTGATGGATGTTGCCCAGATGAAGGAGCGTCTTATTGAATGGCTGACCCGGCTTGGCCGCTCTGAGGGCATTGGGCAGATAGACTGGAGCAATAGGCTGAGGGTACGATATCCCGTACCGGGCGAGGAGGAGCTGGAGCAGGGTGCCCGGGTAAGGCTGGCCCTGCCAGTTTACACTGGAACCAATCGATATGTGCTGTCAGTAATCGAATGCCTGAAGCCGGAGTCCAGGGCTAACTATACGATATGCGTGCATGTCAATTGGACTCCGGACGAGTTTCATCTGCAGAAACTTGTCGAAACCGGATATCGCGGGCAATTTGACGGCTCGCTCAGAGCCGGGCACACTGTCTGGGCTCAGAACTTCCTCGAAATTGAATTCGAGGACGCCTTAACCAGTTGCATCTTAGCCATTCTCGGGCACGAACTGTCGCCCGAACCGCCATCACAAACCGATGAGGAACAGGTGGAACGGCCTGTGTCGGTTGTCGCCACTTTCCCCAATCAGATAGACGATTGAGTCTGCATTCGAACGAGTGATGTGCTACCGCACTTTTTTCGCCTGCCAGAGCATCGGCATCAGGCCTTCAATCATGATTCGCGCAGTAAAGTCCGGACCTGTCAACTTGAACACTACATTACCCCCGGGCGCCTGAAAGGCCGCTATCACCATCCGGTAGTTCGGTTTGACAAGCTTGTTGCCAGACTGGTCTGTTGACACGACATAGTTTCCGACAACTTCAGTAATATGCATGGTCATACTGTCGACCAGTTTGTTATACCGAATGGCGGCAAGGTGAGGATCGCGACCGTCCGGTATTTCCATCTGATAAATGTACTGTTCCATCTGCTCTTCAATGCCCTCAAACCCGGTCTTTCCCAGAGAATATACAAATACTGTGGCAGAGTCCCGGTCGCCTGTCAAGGGGCCAAAGGTATAGGCGGCGATGGCATCACCTACAGGTCCAAGATCATTCCACTGTATCTCCGGTGTGAAGGTCATCGCAGCAATCGTCTGAGGTTTTCCAGTGAAGTCGTGCGGATAGTCGGACATTTGATATTCAATCGTTTTTGTCGGCCCGGTCTTCGACTTATTAGCCTGTGGTGTTGCCTGTGCCTGAGTACGGTTGGTAGACTTGCTGTCGTCGTTTTTCTTACCTGAACAGCCGATCATCGCTATCACTGTTAGTGTACATGCGAATAAAAGTCTTAGCATGGCATTGTCCTCTTTTTCTGTCTCCATCAGTTTCCGGCCTGCCGCCGGATGTCTCAACTGAATTAAGGTCAGGCAGGCGAATCGATCAACCGTTTTGTGAATCGGGTTAAGCTCGAAATAGAGGCGATCGTCCATTGTGTTCTTTACAAAGTTGGTTTTTCTTTGTACCATATGGGTGTTACCGAGGGACATACTTGAAATCGAGCTTTCACACTTATCGCTTATCGCTGAGGAGTAAAGCATGCGCAAAATAGTCGTTAGTTTTGTACTGATAGCAGTTTTGCTGTCGCCTGGCAGTGTATTTTCGCAGGTGTGCGGAGATGCTAACGATGACGGATCAACCAATATCTTAGATATTCTGTCAATGGTGGATTATATCACAGAGGCAGCGCCGGCACCGATAAATGTTGCAAATGCCGACTGCGATGGAAATGCCGGAGTGACAATCTCCGATGTATCAAGCCTTTCGGGGTCTTTGTTTGGATGGGACGGCCAGCTCGATTGCAGCGCTTCCGGGAGCTACAGTTTTGTTCCTGCTCCCAACGATACTGTCTTTTTCCCCCGCTTGCTGGGCATTCCTGACAGTGTGTCTGAGGTTTATCTGCCGGTTTATGTATCATCAAGCGACATCATCACTGGTGTATACCTTCCCTTTCTAAAGTCAGGGATAGGCTCAAATGGTGTGTTTGACTTCGACAGTGTCAGGGCTTACCAAAGCAGCGGCAATGGTAATTTCGGTGGTGTGGGGAGCAGTCTGGGGAGCGACACGGTTACGATCTTTTCATCGTCTTTTGTTGATGGCAGTAGTATTGTAGTTGCACAGCCGATATTTTTACTCAAGTATGTTCGCGTCACTTCCGGGACAGGGAACATTGCTCCGGAACTGGTTGATCGTTCTTCTGATTGGAAGCCTTCGGTAGTCAAGGGAAGAGACCTGTTTAGTCCCACTATCGAATACTATGACTTTCCGTCAACTTCCGGTCTTTCATTGACAATGTCGCAGGATAATTTGTTGTTTAATGCTACGGTTGATTCTGTGTCTTCTGACACTATACTTGTAAACTTCACATCAGCCGGATGGCCTCTTACATTTTATTTGGTACCTTCGGATATGTGGATTGGGATAGAAGAATGGATAAATCCCGGTTTCTTCCCATATCCAACATATACTACTCCGGCATCAGCTACGATAACTGCCGATGCAACCGCACTTGGGGTTTTTGATTATACAGGGATGATGACGGTCTATCTTGATGGATATAGTCTTGTCCTCGATACTATAGATGTAACTCTATCAGTACATCCCCAAGGTTCACAGCAATTTCCCCCGGGTGATGTGAACTGTGACGGAACGGTCGATATCATAGATGTGACTTACTTGGTACTTTACCTTTTCCTTGGGGGGCCGCCACCTTTTCCGTGTCAGTAGTGAGCAAAGGCACGTGTCGATTGTCATAGTTCTGCAGGCGGCAGACCTCCCGGTTGTTCTGTGTCAAGACATAGCTTACAGGTTGTATCAGGACATCCTTTACAGTTCATTGTTTCGTAGCATCTTCAAGCAGGGCTATGGCGCATGCTTTCCCTGTCACGAAGACAATCCACGGGTAAAGAATATGGCCTTCTTAAGCCCACCACAAAGGGTTCGTTGAAAAGCCACACCGACGAAATCCCTGCGGGGCAGCAAAAGTTCAGCCCGGTTTGCAGTCGGATTCGGCCGCCTTGATTTTGTCGAGGCGAGCCGTGTGGCGGCCACCTTCAAACTCGGTCTGAAGAAACTGTGTGATAATATCGGATAGCTGATCAGGATCGGTGTATTTCGCCGACAATGTAAGCACGTTGGCATCATTGTGTAGTCTGGTCAGGTGCGCCATTTCGGCATTGATAGCCATTCCGGCGCGAATCCCTTTGACTTTGTTGGCAACGATGTTCATACCGTTGCCTGTCCAGCAAACGGTGATTCCGCGATCGACCTCGCCCGATGCGACTACTCGCGCGACCTTGAGGCCATAGTCAGGATAGTCCACCGACACGGAGTTGTCGGTGCCAAAATCAACTACCGTGCAGCCCGACTGCTGAAGAAGCCGCTTGACTGTCTCCTTCAGTTCCACACCCTTGTGGTCAGCCCCGACGGCGACCTTCATTGTCAGACCGTGACTTCCTTTTTGTCGAACTTGGGCACCGCTGTCAGCCAGCCGAACTTGTCCTCGGCCTTTCCGTTGATGATATCAAAGAAAGCATCCTGAAGACGCTTAGTAACCGGCCCGCATTTGCCTTCACCAATGACAATATCGTCGATTCGCGAAATGGGCGTGATTTCCGCTGCCGATCCGGTGAAAAAGACTTCGTCGGCCAGGTAGAGAGCTTCTCGAGGTATGTTCTGCTCAATCACTTTGATACCAAGCTCGCACGCGAGCAATATGACGCTGTTGCGCGTGATGCCGGGCAGGATAGATGCAGCGAAGGTTGGAGTTATCAGGCTCCCCTTACGCACCAAAAATATGTTTTCGCCTGAACCTTCGCTGACATGGCCATACACATCAAGAGCGATCCCTTCGGCGTATCCGCGACTAACTGCTTCGAGCTTGATTAGCTGACTGTTCATGTAATTGGCGCCTGCTTTGGCCATAGCCGGCAGTGTATTAGGTGCAATGCGATTCCATGATGAAAAACAGACAGATACTCCGTTCTCCAGCGCACCTTCTCCGAGGTATTTTCCCCAGGGCCAAACGGCAATGGCCACATCAATCGGATTCCCTGTCGGGTCGACGCCGAGGGAGCCGTAGCCTCGGTAAGCTACCGGCCTGACATAGCATTCCTGCAGGTCGTTGGCCCCGATAACACCCATAATCGCCTTGTTGATCTCATCTTTCGAATAGGGGATATCCATCCTGTAGAGTTTCGCAGAATTGAACAGCCGATCAGTATGATCTTCAAGCCGGAAACAGGCCGGGCCGTTTGCCGATTTGTAGCACCGCAGCCCCTCGAAGACTGATGAGCCATAATGGACTACATGTGAAAGAACATGTATCTGCGCATTTTCCCATTTGATAAGACCGCCGTTCATCCAGATATATTCTGTAGGAGTCATATATGTAGTTACCTCCGTGTTATGCCGACCATTCCCTCTCCACTGGTCATCACAATTTACTATAATGACCGGGAAAACTCAATTGAAATCGTTCGGGAGCAGCGGCGCTCTGTAGGTTTCACTTTCCACTGGTTATACGTACTAACAGCGCATTGCGACAAGTAGTGCCCGAAAAAAGCTATGTCATTGACAATTCTAAAGATAGAGGAGAATCTGCCGTTCCGATTGCGACTACTTACGCATACGCCCCACTCGTCGAGAGATAGGTGCCAGAAGCAACGTAGCGATCGATATCTTGATCACAGCGCCCGGGACGAACGGGTTTAGCCCCAGAGTCAGTAGAGAGCCATCGGGCACAAAGAACGACAACTGGACCAGTCCGCACGCGAAAATCAATGCCGTTCCAGCAACCATCGCCGAT
>JBHHVC010000147.1:0-7070 GCA_046754125.1 Candidatus Zixiibacteriota bacterium | reverse complement strand
CATTATTATGGCTTTCGATCAGTGCGTCGAGTACCCGGCCGATCGCGAGCTTGCCCTGTCCGGAGTGAGAAGAACATTCGACTGGGCCAAGCGGTGCCATAGAGCACATATTGATCTGAGCCAACAGGACTCTAAATACACTCGGTATTTGTTCGGAATTGTTCAAGGGTCAACATACGAAGACCTTCGTACCCAGTCGGCAGAGCAAATTGTTGAGCTCGATCTTCCCGGTTACGCGATTGGTGGCCTGTCGGTAGGTGAGAGCAAAGAGGAGATGGAGCAGATTCTGGCACATACCGTCGAATACCTGCCGCAGGGTCGACCGCGTTACCTTATGGGTGTCGGTTACCCTGAAGACATTCTAATGGCCGTATCGTACGGCGTCGATATGTTTGACTGTGTGCTTCCCACACGCAATGCCCGCACCGGCAATGTATTTACCAGTGAAGGGCAGATTGTCTATCGCAATGCCGAGTATGCCCGAGATGATCGACCTCTTGACCTTAGTTGTGACTGTACGGTCTGTAAACGGTACAGCCGGTCCTACATTCGACATCTGTATAACCAGTCAGAGATTGCCGGGATGGTGCTGGCGACCTACCACTCGAGTCATTTCTACCAGCAGTTGATGCGAGACATTCGCGCCGCGATTGAGCAGAAGCGGTTCGAAGCGTTCCGAACTGAGTTCTTAGGTCGTTACAACGGCTGATATGTTGTCGGGGTGTGGTCCTCTTTTTGCAGTAACGGCAAATTCGCCTTGTCAGATTCGCTTTAGCGAAATCAGGTAGCCAATAGACACTCGGAAGTCATTCAGGCGAACCGTTTCCCGAGAGACCTGAAAGCTGTTAGGGCTGCTTCGCCGAACAAATACAAAACCAGGGCTAAGTTGTGTAATCCCTACTTCAACAGAAAGAGTTCGCTTGAAGCGAAGCCCGAAGCTCAGTCGGTACCCGAAGCTGTCCCGCATTGACACGTCGGTAATGGCCTCGGTGGTCCGAAGAGAGTCGGCGGTGCGGTCGTCAGGAGAAAAATTGTTGAGCATGTACACTACACCGGCGCCGAGATAGCCGGTAACTTTCCTTGTACCGCGATAGTAGAGTAGTTCGCTCGAGATTGTGCCGGCATGTACACGGCCGTTTGGATATTGGTTCGAATTAACCGATGGGAAGCGGTAGTCGATGCCTGCCCGTATAACGAATGGGTGGGAGATCAAAAACTCCCAGCGGGTGGAAAACTCGGGCGCAATCGATAGTACGTTACTTGGCCCGGACATGCCAACGGCTAAGTGCAGGGTCATTGCAGCCACAGTATCCTGTGCGGCAGGATTCAGAGGGTAGAGAGGCATGGCGAGCCAGGATGATAGTAATAGCGCAATCACCGGGATTTCCTTAGCATAATGGTTCCAATTGTATAACGTCGCAACGGGCGACTTAGATCAAACAAAAGTTAGATTTACATCTGAGTTTTCTTTGCCACACCAGCAGGGGTTCATGTAAGTGGCTTCCCTGCCGGGTTGCGGGCCGTGCCGGTGGGTTTTTTTAGAAGAAGGTCATCCCCTGCGCCATTCCCGCATTTATTCAATTCCCCTACTTAGGTAGGCACTATGAAACGGCTTGCCAAAAGAGCGGTATCTGTGTGCAGATGTGTACTTCTTAATCTCACCATAAATGTAGGTACCAGAGTTCCAAGGGGAAGACCGGGGAGGTCTGCCGGCAGGAGAGAACCGATCGAGCAAAAACAGGGAAACAGAGCCAAAGGGCGGTTGACAACAACAACTTAACCAGTATATTCACAACTTGTGTCCGGCAAGCGGGTGTGAATAAATTCACAAACCGCTCCGGCAGATTGCAAGAAGTGATGACCAGTAGCGGTATGGAGCAGACTGTAATGAGCGATCCCAAGGTTTTTAAGAACTTTATAAATGGCGAGTGGGTAGAATCCGGCAGCGGGCAAACATATGAAAATCGCAACCCAGCCGATACCGACGACGTTGTCGGTGTCTTTCAAAAATCAAATGCGGACGATGTAAAGACAGCCATTGATGCGGCGGCGGAAGCGTTCAAGAGTTGGCGGTTGACACCGGCGCCAAAGCGCGGCGAGATTCTTTACCGTGTTGCAGCCCGGTTATTAAGAGATAAAGAGGCGCACTCGCAGGAGATGACCCGAGAAATGGGGAAGGTCCTTGCCGAGACGCGCGGGGATGTACAGGAAGCGATCGATATGACGTTCTATATGGCTGGCGAGGGGCGTCGCCTTTTCGGTCAGACAACTCCTTCGGAGATGGCCAATAAGTTCAATATGACTGTCCGGCAGCCGGTCGGTGTCTGTTCGTTCATCACACCATGGAATTTTCCAATGGCTATCCCGTCGTGGAAATCGACTCCTGCCTTGATTGCCGGAAACACTATCGTCATCAAGCCGGCGACTGACACTCCCAAGTCGGTAGTCAACTTTATTCAGGCCTGTCACGATGAGGGCCTTCCTCCGGGCGTCATCAACATGGTGACCGGTTCGGGTGCGCAGTTGGGTGATCCGATCATTAACCATCCGGCAGTGCGTATCGTTTCGTTCACCGGTTCGACCGAGGTCGGGCGGACGGTCGCTCAGGCATGTGCATCGACATTCAAGCATTCGTGCCTCGAAATGGGCGGGAAAAATGTCCAGATTGTCATGGACGATGCCGATGTTGAACTGGCTGTGGATGGTGCGCTGTGGGGAGCGTTCGGTACAACCGGGCAGCGTTGCACAGCCACCAGTCGCATTGTCTGCCACAAGGATGTTGTCAAGCGGTTTACTGATCTGTTGGCAAAGCGCACTGCAGGATTGAAAGTCGGCAACGGACTCGACGAATCTGTTCAGATGGGACCGTCGATCAACGAGTCCCAACGGCAGACAGTATTAAAGTATATTGAAATCGGCAAAAAAGAAGGTGCTCGCCTGGTAACCGGCGGTGAAGCGCTCACAGGTGGCTCTTATGACAAGGGATTCTTTGTGCAGCCGACGATCTTTGGCGACGTGACTCAGGACATGCGTATCTGGAAGGAAGAGATTTTCGGTCCGGTCCTCGGAATCGCCGTGTGTAACAGTTTCGATCAGGCTATTGAGATGGCCAACGACACAGTGTACGGGCTGTCGGCAGCACTTTTCACTCGCGACGTCAACAAAGCGTATAGAGCGATGCGCGATGTCAACACCGGTATTTTCTATGTGAACGCTCCGACTATCGGAGCCGAGACACATTTGCCCTTTGGCGGCACTAAAGAGACCGGCAACGGGCACCGGGAAGCTTCGGCAGCTGCTCTAGATGTTTACACAGAATGGAAATCAATCTATGTCGATTTCTCCGGCGGCCTGCAGAGACCGCAGATAGACAATGTCGACTAGGCGGAAAGCGCAACTCGTGGCACGATGCAAGTACATATCCAACTGTCAGGTGGGTATAAGTGTGATTTTTCTGATCTTATATATCTGGTTGGCATCATCGATTTGAACCGGTTCACACTCAGAACGGTAGCAATGGCCGATGACGAACTCGGCCAGAATATTATTCATAACACGTGAACTGGAGATAGAATAGTGGCTAAGCAAAAGAAAAAGATTGTCATAATGGGTGCGGCCGGCCGCGATTTTCACAATTTCAACGTTCTGTACCGCGACAACAAAGATATCGAAGTTGTAGCCTTTACTGCAACCCAGATTCCTGATATCGACGGCCGACGCTATCCGGCATCTCTGGCAGGAAAGCAATACCCCAAAGGCATCCCAATTAATGACGAGTCGGAGCTTCTTTCGCTTATTTCGAAGCACGGGATTGAAGAGGTTGTCTTTTCGTATTCGGATGTACCATACCAGTATGTGATGGAGAAGGCAGCGATGGTTATGTCCGCCGGGGCACGCTTTGCCGTCGAGGGCGGGGCGCCGACGATGATCAAGTCAAAGAAACCGGTAGTGGCTGTCTGTGCTATTCGTACCGGTTGTGGCAAGTCACAGACAACTCGCCGGGTTGCGGATGTCCTGCAGTCTATGGGGAAGAAAGTGGTCGCGATACGGCACCCCATGCCTTATGGCGATCTGTCCAAACAGGTCTGTCAGCGGTTTGCCAAGCTTTCCGATCTCGACAAGCATAAATGCACGATCGAGGAGCGCGAAGAATACGAACCGCACATTCAAAACGGCGTGGTTGTTTATGCAGGCGTCGACTACGAGACGATTATTCGCGAGGCGGAAAAGGAAGCGGATGTCGTGCTTTGGGACGGCGGTAATAACGATATGCCGTTTTACAAGCCGGATCTCATGATCACTGTTGTCGACCCGCATCGTCCCGGCCACGAACTTTCATACTATCCCGGACAGGCCAATCTTCTTATGGCTGATGTAATTGTTATCAACAAGATCGATTCGGCCGATCCTGACATGGTGGCGCAAGTGCGCGCCAATATCCATGAGTATAACCCCAGAGCTATTGCTGTTGATGCCGCATCGCCTTTGTCTGTCGATGGGGGCGAGAAAATCTTCGGCAAGAAGGTTCTGGTCGTGGAAGACGGTCCAACGCTGACTCATGGTGAGATGGCTTTCGGCGCAGGAGTTGTGGCGGCCGAGAAATATGGTGCTTCGGAGTTGATCGATCCCAGGCCTTACACGGTAAAATCGATCACTGCTACGTTTGAAAAATATCCCGATATCGGTGTTCTCCTGCCGGCGATGGGATATGGTATCAAGCAGGTAAAGGACCTGGAAACAACGATCAACCGGACCAAGTGCGACCTGGTCATTATTGCCACGCCGATTGATCTTACTAGAATCCTCAAGATCAAGAAACCGACGGTGCGAGTTGGATACAGTTTGCAGGAAATAGGAATGCCGGACATGCCGACAATTCTCGGTGACTGGCTGTCCAGTTTGTCAAAGAAGACTGGTCGCAAGGCGGGCCGAAAATAGGTACATTTTGGAAGTATGGTTGGTCGGATCAGCCGACCAACCTTCCCCGGCTAAGTGGGCAGAGTGATTCATAAGTGGACAGAAACCGGACAAAGACAGCAGTTGTTGCTCTGGGCGGCAACGCTATTACTCGTCCGGGTATGGAGGACACGATTGCTAACCAGTTCGCCAATACACGGGCGTCGCTGGGCGGCATCGTGGCGCTTGTCCGACAGGGATTTGGCGTGGTTATCACTCACGGCAATGGTCCTCAAGTCGGCAATGCGCTGCTTCGGATCGAGTTGGCTCGAGAGCGAGCCCCTTTTCTGCCGCTTGGTGTGCTGGTGGCCGACACCGAAGGGGGCATGGGGTATATGATCGAGCAGTCGCTGCAAAACCGGCTGCGGGGAGATGGTGTCGACCGTCAGGTTGTAAGTATCATTACGCAGATGCTGGTTGATAGAAACGACCCGGCATTGGACAATCCGACAAAGTTCATCGGGCAGTTCTATTCGAAAGAGAAGTCGGATGAGTTTTCGCGATCACGCGGTTGGGCAATGAAACAGGATGGCGATCGTGGCTGGCGACGGGTAGTGCCGTCCCCTAAGCCGTTGGAAGCAATCGCGGCACCAACTATCAAGCGGTTGGTAGATGACGGGTCGATAGTGATTGCGGCCGGAGGCGGGGGTATCCCGATCTTTGTTGACGACAAGGGCAACTACGAAGGGGTCGATGCCGTCATAGACAAGGACCAGGCTTCGGCTGTGCTGGCTAACGAAATAAATGCAGACATGCTCGCAATTCTTACCGACGTCGATCAGGTTATGACAAACTTTGGCACACCGGAAGAGAGACCTTTGGGCGAAGTGACAGTGTCTCAGTTGAAGGCCTTGGAGAGTGGCTGCCAGTTTCCTGCCGGCTCTATGGGGCCCAAAATCAGGGCGGCAATCGAGTTCATTGAAGGTGGTGGCTCTCAGGTCGTGATAGCCTCGATTGACAATTCGGAAGAGGCGCTGATTGGTCGAGCAGGAACAAGGATAGTACCGGATTGAGGATGTGCACGTTGTCACTTCAAACCATTGACGCAATCAACAATCGTGGACGCATATACGAGGTCGGGGGCGTGGTCCGCGACCGCTTGTTTTCCGGTGACGTTGTTACCAAGGATCGCGACTATCTTGTGACGGGTATTCCATACAATGAGTTGTCGACCCTTCTGAGTAAGTACGGGCGGGTGGATCTGGTCGGACGAAGTTTTGGAGTTATCAAGTTCACGCAATTCAATGATGGAGAAGCACACACTTTCGACATCTCGCTCCCTCGCAACGAGATTTCCACAGGTCCCGGGCACCGCGATTTTGAAGTCAGCTTCGATCCCGAACTTCCTGTTGAGGAAGATCTCGGGCGTCGGGACTTTACTGTCAATGCTATGGCTGTCGATCTAGCTACAGGAAGGTTAATTGATCCTCTCGGCGGGAGGGACGACCTTGAGCGAGGGCAGTTGCGAATGGTCTCTGACAATTCCTTTGTTGAGGATCCATTGCGCATGGTTCGTGCTGTGCAGTTTGCGGCCCGCTTTGACCTTAGCATCGAGGAAGCGACCCTTGCTGCAATGAATCTGCATGCCGAACTGATTGGCAGCGTTTCGCAGGAGCGGATCGCCGAGGAGATCGCCAAGCTGCTGACCCGCGCATCAAAGCCGTCGATTGGGCTTCGACTCATGCAAGAGGCGGGGTTGCTCAGTCATGTAATACCGGAGCTTGAAACATGCGTGGCAGTCGATCAACCGGGTAGCTACCACAAGTACGACGTGTTTGAGCACACCATGCATATCATTGACTGCTGCCGACCGCAGCTCAGGCTAAGGCTTGCTGCGCTGTTCCACGACATCACCAAGCCACAGCACAAGCAGATTGTTGAGAAGGGGGCTACATTCTACGGACATGAAAGCAGCGGTGCACGAACGGCTCGTCAGGTTATGAGGCGGCTGCATTTCTCCAACGATTTGATCAGTGACGTCCAGATTCTGGTCGAACGCCACATGTTCACGACAGACGTCTCGCAAAAAGGGATGCGGCGACTCATACGGCGTGTCGGCGTACCGCTGATATTTGATCTGCTTGACCTGAGACGCGCCGACGTTGTAGCGCAGG
>JBHHVC010000146.1:0-7086 GCA_046754125.1 Candidatus Zixiibacteriota bacterium | reverse complement strand
GGGCGCCGTTTGAACAACAGCGACCGTTCGTCCCTTGTACTGGCCGGATTCGACCCGCAGCAGTTTTCGGCCGGTCGGATTGCCGATGGGACTCGCGCCGGTTGTACCGATGATTTTCGTTTGCATAGTTTCCTTGAAAATGAAGAGGAGCCCGGGCAGGTCCGGGCTCCATTGCTGTTTACACCCACACAGTGTCCAGAACGACCGATGCTTCCTTGATCATCTTGGCATAGGTGACCGACTCGGAAATGACGGCTTCCTCGAAACGCTGTTCGATGACCTTGTCGTACTCGACCATCAACGGCTGAGTGACAACTTCCTCGACTGCAAATCGATTGTCCAGACCTATCAAGAGATCGCTGGGAACGTCGTCGGATCGAATCAATCTTGCTCCGAGAGGACTGAAGAGTTCGCCTGTCCTGGCAAAGCGATACCCGGCCAGCGGGTCTTTGAATTCGCTTAGGGTCAGCACCGCTTTCATCTGCGTGACCTCGGCGATGATAGCGTTCATCTCAAAGGGCGCAAACTGGCTCCACAGATCGATCAGGTCGTCATAGGCAAGGGTACCGGAGCTGGCTGTGTTGGTTACGGTTGCTGCGTTGTTGTTGCCGTCGCCGTTTATGATAGTATCTACGATCATCCCGATTTTGTCGGTCTGCATCTTGAAACCGATATACCACAGGAGCACACGGAACTGAGAGGTCGTTCGGTAGCGCAGCGCCTTGTAGCTGGTCTTAAGGGCCAAACCGTAGTCGGCGACAGTGACAGCGTTGGTCTGCTCCGTCACCAGCAGCTGTGGCACTTCGGTGCCGTCGCCGATTGGTCGCAGCGAGAACTTGCTGGTGTCGGACGTGTCGATATGAAACGGCGTGTACTTGTTGGTCGCTACGCTTGCGCTGTTTGCGATCAAGGTGCTTAGTTCCGGACGCATCGCCTGGCCACGCTTGATCTCGCGCAGCATGAACTCCGGTATAAGGGTCGATGCCTGCTGGAAGAATTGCTCAATCGTTGTAGGGTTGCTCCCGCCAAGATTGACACCGGCCAGAGCCAGCTGACGTTCGAAGGCGTCAAGGGGACAGCCGGCCGGAGTTGGATCGTATTCCTCACACTCGAGCAATTCGGAAAGACTTAGTCCGCGCCCTTCGGCTTCAAGATATGTATCACGGCTTAGGTCAATTGACGCCGCGCGGCCGAAATCGACCGGCGAACGAGATTCGATTTTTTCTGTGCGACGCTGAAGTCCGGCGTATGCGGCAGAGCTTAGAAATTGGTTGAAGTCCATATGCCGTCCTTTCTTAGTTGAGCAGTATTACACAGTCGGTGGTTCCGTTGACGGCCAGAACTGTTCCGCGCGCGACATTGCCGCCGGCCGGATCGGATGCGACCGTAGGCGCCTGTTTGACAGTGCCAGAGGTTCCACCGACTACACGGTTTCCCACCGAGGGAACAGTGGCCGAGACAGCCAGTCGGCAGATGCCACCTATCTGGACAGTCGCTTTTCTTTTGCCGTCATCGTTGTCCGATAGTGTCAGATCGATCAGCTTGCCGAGCAACTGGCCACCAGCCGTGATTGGTCCGACTTCATTGTCGCTGCTTAGCATGACCGGTTTGCCGATATCGGCGTCTTTTAAGTCGTCGACCGATGCGGTTTGGCTAACGTCGAAGGTTGCCAGCATCGGTGAAATTGTTTCGAGATTCTGGTTTCTTATAGCCATGAATGTACTTCCTTTTGTCTAAGTGTTTAATGTTTGGCCGGGAGATACTCCCACATGGCCGGGATGAATATCCCGCGTTGTGCTAATGTTTTTTCGAGTCGAGAGCAGCGGAGCTATTCAGCCGCATGTGCTCAAGGCCGAAACTTGTTGGAAAAGTGTCGCGAAAACGTGCCGAAGTTTTTCGGTATTGTTCGACGAGTTTTGCCGCAGAAAACTGCTGGAGCGACTCCACAGCCTCGATAGCTTCCTGCCAGCTTTCGCGTCGACGGTCGGCCGCCGCTATGGATTTGATCATGCCGCCAATGCGGCTGATATAATCATTACGCAGGATGTTCAGGTCTTGCGATACATTCTCTATCTTCGGTATTTGCAATGCGATCGTATCCAACCAGCCCAAGAGTCGATCGAAATCCACAGTGGCAAGGTTGGCTTCCGACAATGACTCGCGCAGCGACTCGATGTAGGCAAGATGTTGTTTAGCGTTTTCCAAGATTGTCTCCCGGTTTATCTTTGAGATAGAGTTCTATTCGTGTCAGTCGCGATTCGATTCGTGTCGAAAATTGGTAGAACTGCTCTTTACTAACCACGCCCTCTTTTAGGAACACCTCAAAGTTTGTGAGTTTTTTGTCCAGTGTTTCCACAACTCCTCCTTCGGCCTTGGCAGCCAGGTCCAGCTTGATCGACTGGATTGTCAGGAAATAGGTCGCGGCGACCCCAAGCACTAATGTCATGGCGTGGACCAGCCCGACAGTGAGTCTGACTCCGCCCGTTATAGTTCTGACAGTCATTGGACACATCCCGCGTGTACGCCTGTCGACGGACGGTACAGCATGAAGCCATCGCGCCTGCCCAGACGCATTGGGTGGAGTGTCAGCCAACCATCGACAGGGCCGTCGACACGGATAACGTATCCACCGTGTATGCGATGCAACTCAAGGATAAGCCCGCTTGATGCCGGGGCGTTTTCGTTTGACATATCATTACTGCCGGAACTATCTGTGCGGAAGGCCACGAAGCGACTTCCCTGCCGAAGTTTGTCGTAGTTGAATCGCGGAAGCTGGTACTGCCCGGTGAGGTCGGCAGTTTGTATTGTCAATGTGCTGCCGTCGCCTCCCGATGGCGCAGCGAGCGTGTAACTGCCAACATTGTCGGTGGGCGGTGGAGTACCCGTCACTGTTGGGATCGGATGGTAGTGCCGACCTGTGTATGCGGGTGGATACTTTCCCTGCTCCCAGACCTGCACGCCGTCGCGAGTCATCACTTGTCGTGCTTGCCGGTCGAGGCTGTCGGCGCAGACCAGCCGGTGACGCAGGCGCACCACCCGATACGGACGAGTGTGGTTGACAGACGGTAGTGAGCGCATGCGTTCGTCCGGGAAGAGCTTCACTTCGAGACGGCTCACCCGCGAACTCTTTCTATCTATTAAGCGATGTACTTGTTCGGCGGTGCAACGCGTCCTGCCGCGATATCCTACGAGCAGGGCGAACTGGTTTTTCATCTCCGGCAGGCCGTCAGACGAGAACTGTTGCAGCAGATTGTCGGGCATGGTCCTGCCGTCAGACAGTTGGACGGAAAGCAATCCGTTTCGAAAAGTGACCATGACCGTCGTGGCGTCGTAGGCGGGTGTTAGTACGTAGCTTTTGTCCGCTGCGAAATCTGAGCGATGCATCGCTAGCCGTCCCTGCCGGTTGGTCGTGAATAGATCGCCTGAAACCGCCGTGTTGGCAGTTGCTCCCCTGTAAACCAGCGAGGTTTCGAGAACCTTGTCGATTCGTCGGTAAAGAAAATGCCCCAGCGTTTCTTTGTCACCAAGCGAATAGCGTCCGAACGGTTCATGGTCGCAGCGTCGAAAGTCGTCGCCGCACACAGCGCACTCCGGAAAGGCAAAGGTAAAGCCGATTGAGCACTCTTTGTAAATGCCGCCGTCGATGTTTTGCTGCAGATCGGTTGCACCGTCGGCTGTCTTGAGCCAGTAGAAGTAGCTCTTGACCCACTGTTCACCGTCACGCTCGACCAGCGTTGCATGAAAGGTCCGACCGATGGGGAGCTTATCCTTTCGGTGTCCGATCAGCACAGGCGAATCGACCAGAAGGCGAACCAGGGCGGGGTGCTCGTCGCTCGGAAATCGGCCACCGAAACTGTTGATCCGGTCGGAAACGATGTACATCGCCCGGATATGCACCTGATCCGGCTCGACCGGGTTGGGTGGTTTGATGTTGCGATTGATCAGATCAATCAGTTCACTCGACACCGTTTCGGTTGATTTTTCGGCGAGTTCTGCGGCCAACCTGCCGACTGTTACTGCCATATTTCCTCCAGTTTGTTCCTGTACTCATCAGGCCTTAGCAGCAAATTGGTGTGTACAGGTTGTCTTTTTGTGCAAAAAACTGCTAAGTATTGTGTGGAACGGAACTGACCCGCAGGCTCGGTCGCATTGTTATTTGATTGCAGTGCAGCGCTTTACGTCGTGCAAGGTAAGCGAGGCTGACCATGAGGCACATGATTTGCTTTTCTTTGCGTGAACTAGTATAGTTGACAAATGACTGACTTATATAAATGAGCGGAGAAAGATCATGACAGTCTATCAGCGACAAGAACAACGACCGGGCAGACTCCTGCTGGCTTTGATCGTCTTTATCTTTGGAATGACATTTACAATGTCGGAAGTACAGGGAATCGGCCTGAACGTCGGCACCAGTCCTTCGCTCCATGTGAACAGCGCAGTCGAAATGCCGACGGTGGAATCCCCGAGCGCCGCTGCTCAGTCAATTGGTCGCGACGGTTATGTCTCGAATCTGGATGGTGCGGCAATCCCGGCTCTGTCTGGTGACAAAGATGGCGGCGGTCAGGCAGCCTCTCCACCGGTAATTCCGGAGCCGACGACTATTTTGTTGCTCGGTCTTGGATTGAGTGGTTTGGTGGCCGCTCGTAGCAAGATTATCTGACACAAGATTTTTTCTACCCTCTGATCCCTTTGTGCCCTCCGTGATCCCCTCAGGAGGGTACTTTTTTTGTCTGGGAATTGGTGTGGTGTGGGGGGAGGGGGAAACCCGCAGTCAAAGATGGACGGCCGGGCCAAGATACGCTATATTGAGGTAAGCCTCTCTTTCGGACGAGGTTTCGTATAGTTTTATTGGCAAGGGAGGGGAGAGAAACCCCGGATGCGGTATCTGTTCATCTTCATCTACATATTGACTGCCACAGGGGATAGCTCTGCCGGAACTTCTTCCCAAGTCGAGACCGGCAAGTTTGGTATGATAAAGGGTGAGATTGTAGATTATGAAACTAAGAGTCCGATTCCAGGTGCATCCGTACAGATAGAGAATACCAAACTGGGCACTTCGACAGACGACAACGGACACTTTGTCGTTCGAGATGTCCCGGTAGGAAATAAGAGTGTCAGAATCTCCTCGTTGGGATATCAACCAAAGATAGTCACGAATATCATTGTCAGACCCAAACGGATTACTTTCGTGTTCTCCAGTCTAAGTCCATCTGCCCTGAAGCTACACGGTGTCAAAGTAAACGCTGGCTACTTTGATCGAGACAATGGCCAACTGAACAGTATGACATCGTTCTCTGCTGAAGAGATCAGGAGAGCTCCCGGATCTGCCGGTGATGTCAGCAGGATAGTCTCGGTATTGCCGAGTATAGCACATGTGAACGATATGTTCAACGCTCTGGCAGTACGGGGTGGCAGTCCTGCAGAAAATGCTTTCTACGTCGACAATATCGAGATTCCGAATATCAATCACTTCCCGCTACAAGGTAACTCGGGCGGTCCCATCGGACTTCTCAATGTGGATTTTGTTCGCAGCATCAAGTTCTCTGCAGGTGGTTTTGGAGCTAGCTACGGTGAGAAGCTGTCATCGGTGATGGAAATCGAGTTGAGAGACGGTAACAAGGATGAATTTGATGCCGCGCTGGATATCAGCGTGAGCGGGTACGGACTTATACTGGAAGGGCCAATTGTGAAAGACAAGGGTGCTGTGATGTTCTCGGTTCGCCGCAGCTATCTCGATCTATTAGTTGATGCAATTGGAAGCGGAGTAGCTCCAAGATTCAGCGACTATCAGGGAAAGATCAGTTATCGACTTGGGAAGGCGGACGAAATATCGATCCTCGGACTATATGGCATCGATCAATTCAATGATTACAGAGAGCGAGCCATTGGAACCGGCGAGTCCGATTATGGCAGGATTTCCGGAAATGAATACGCAGGAGGAGTGAACTGGCTGCATTTGTGGTCGGGCAATGGATACTCCAAGACATCACTGTCGACTCTGGGGACGAGATACAGGTCGGGTGTGTTCAGGACCTTAGATGATAGCCCTTCCTCAAAAGTCAACTCGCTCGAACGAGCATTCCAAATTCGGAATGTCAATCACATTCGCCTGAGCAGGCTTTCCAACATAGAATTTGGACTCAATGCCAAGTACTACAACGATGATCAAGACTACTACGCCTCCGCCTTTAGAACCCCTTATGGCCACCTCATTCGTTCGACAACAGTTGACAAGCGTATGCGCTCAGCCAAGCTTGGGACTTTCTTTAGTGTTTCCCTGCGTCCTACAGCAAGACTTGCGACGACACTGGGTCTTAGGTACGACTACTACGGCATCAACGGGAATCAGCATGTCTCACCAAGACTGTCTGTTTCCTATGATCTCTCCAGCCGTTTAGCTCTGCGAAGTTCGTTCGGAATCTACCACCAACCTCTCCCGCTTTTTATCGTCGCACAGAAAGAGGAGTTTGAGAACTTGAGCGATCTTTCAGCTATCCACTATGTTGTTGGCTTTGATTATCTGCTGTCCAGGCACACCAAGTTGACGGTAGAAGCATACCGCAAGGATTACAGTGATTTCCCGACGGATCCGGCCATGGCTGGACTGTTTCTTGTGGACGCATCATCATATTACCAGATATACAGCATATTCAGAAATCTGGTTGATAACGCTGCGGCAAAATCGGTGGGAATCGAACTTACGCTCCAGAAGAAGTTGGTTGCAAAAGCATATGTACTAGTGAGCGGCAGCGTTTCTAAGTCCACCTACAGGAATTCTGATGGCGTCTGGCGGGACAGGATCGGGGATAACAGATTTGTTTTCAATGTGCAAGGTGGCTACAAGCCGAACGATTGGTGGGAGTTTTCATTGCGATGGATCTATGCGGGAGGATCACCTTATACTCCAATTAATATCAAGCGATCGAGGTCAATGAGAGGGACGTGGATTGATACCCAGAGAATCAACGAGAGCCGTTTTCCGGCGTACCATTCTCTCAATCTCCGAATAGATCGACGATTCTATTTTGGAAGTTCGAATCTGACCACATATTTTTCGGTTTTGAACGCATACAATAGGGAAAACGT